>JBBQJK010000009.1:0-15001 GCA_038325835.1 Gammaproteobacteria bacterium | reverse complement strand
TGCAGGCGCTCGGCGCCCACCTCAGCGGCCCCTTCGTCGTCCGGTTGCCGCGGACAGCGGGCACCCGGGATTCCCGCTATGCTCATCTGCTGAGTGGTGACGTCCAGGGTGCCCCGACTGATGAAGCCGCGGAGGCGTCAGAGCCAGCGGTTGTCCCACGTTCAGGGCTGACCGAGCGGGTGCAGAGCCTGGAGGCCCAGGTGGGCGCGCTGCAGTTGGAGCTGGCGGAGATCAGGCAGCGCCTGAAACCCGGCTCGAAGGTTCCGAGTTCGAATCTCTCCGCGCGCGCCAATCACCTAAGAAACTGGGCACTTGATCGGTGGCCCTTTTCGTCCCGCCGACGATCTGCAACAACCTGGCGTTGCTGCCCGTGATCTTCGCCGTACTCTCGTGGACCGTGATCTGCTCGACCAGCGCGTGCAGGTAGTCCCGGGCGAAGGGTGACGTGCGATCGCGCAGCTTGGCCCGGATGACGCGGCTGAACCGCTCCACCTGGCTGGGCAGCACGCGCTCGATGGGCACGGCCTGGACCTGCCGAAGTCCGGTCAGCTCCACCAGCAGCGCTTCGCGGGCGTCCCGGACGCTGCGAATGCGCCGCTCCAGGGTCTCGTCGAGCTCGACCGTGCCGCGCTCGATGGCGTCGTAGAGCCGGGCCAGGCGCTCATCCGTCTTCCGCAGCTCGCCCTGCAGGCGTTCCAGGTCCCGCTGCTCCACGGACTTCCGGTCCTGCATCTGCAGGCGGGCTTCCCGCAGCAGCAGCGCCAGGCGCTGGGGTGTGAACGCGTGCGTCGTCAGCTGCTCCAGCACCAGGTTGTCGACGCGCTCCATGGGCAGGTTCCGACTCGTGCAGAGGGTGCCGCCCTTGTTCACCCGCGTGGTGCACTTGTAGTAGCGGTATTTGCCGCTCTTGCCGGTGGTCAGCGTCATGGCGCCGCCGCAGTGGCCACACTTGAGCAGACCGGTAAGCAGCACGGGTGAGGACACCCGGCGTGGCGGGGTGGTGGCCGGGGCTCGCGCCTGCCGTCGCTGCCGGACGCGCTCGAAGGTCGCCTCGTCGATGATCGGGTTGATCGGCACGCGGACCCAGTCGGCCGGTGGGCGCTTCTGGAGCGTCCGAGAATCGCGAACGTTGAACAGGTACTCGCCGGCATAGGTCCGACTCGACAGGATCTTGTGGACCTTCTGGATGCCCCAAGTCCGGCCCCGCATGGTCTGGCCGGTGGCATTCAGGTGCTTGGCGATCTCCTTGATGCCCAAGGTCCGGCCGCCGTGGCCGTCCAGGTAGATTCGGAAGATCTCCCGAACGGTGGCCGCTTCCGACTCATCGATCACCAGGCGTTTCTTGCGCCGGCCCCGGTTGCCCAGCCGCTCCGTCGCTATCGCCTGGTACCCGAACGGTGCTGCCGAGCCATTGAAGAACCCCTGCCGCGCGTTCTCCCGCATGGCCCGGCCCGTGTGCTTGGCGTTCTCGGCGCTCTGGTACTCGTCGAACATCGAGATCATCCGCCGGACCATCTGGCCGGAGGAGTCGTCACTGGTCTGCTGGGTGATCGAGACCACCTTGACCCCGTGCTTCTGGAGCTTCCGCTCGTACAGACCGAAGCTGATGCCGTCCCGGAAGAACCGGGAGAGGCTGTGGACGAGGATCGTGTCGAACGGGGGCGGAGTCCGAAGGGCGTCCGCCAGCAGGGTCTGGAACACTGGCCGCTTGTCATCGGTGGCCGAGGCGCCGGGCTCGACGTATTCCATGGCGACCAGCTGCCCGTGGCCCTGGCACCAAGTTCGAAGCTGGCGCAGCTGGTCAGGGATCGACAGGTCCTGCTCGGCCTGGCGGGTGGTGGAGACGCGGGCATAGAGGGCAACGGCCATAGCGTGTCACTCCGTAGGTTCGTCGGCGTCCTCGAGCAGCCGGACCTCCCGCATCAGCTCGGCCAGGTGGCAACGTAGGACGTCGACCTCGGCGTCCGTGAGAGCGGGTGGCTGGAGATCCGGTCGCCAGCGTACCGCAACGTGGATCGGTGGCGAAGTGACTTCCCGAGTCGGCATGGGTTCCTCCGGTGAGGAATTGTCCGCCGTGGGCGTTACTCGCGAAACCCGCGCCAGCGCGGTCAGTCGTAGACGACACGCGACAACTGTTTGGAAGTCCTCGCGATTTGAAGAGCGCACGGCGGCGCGAGTTTTCTGGCCCGTGCCGCGCCAACCGACGTGCAGACCTCAGAAAGCGGCGACGGCGGAGCCGTGGCCTTTAATCTTGCTCTGACTCCAACTTTCTTCGCTGGCCGTCTCTGGACACTGGCCCGTGATCGCCTGGGGTTGCCGGAGTCTTGTCGGAAGCATGTCCTCTCGCTGTTCGGTGGCTGCTCAGCTGCTTGTCGAATTGTTGTCGTGTTTGGTGTGGCCGAAAGTTTAGCGGGGTGCGGCAGAGCATGCCAGGTGGGTGGAGTCTCCACCTAAACCTGAACAAGTCACGGACTAGTCATTAGCTCGACTGGAGCTGCTGGATGGCGCCTCAATGGCCTGCCGGATGACTTGCCGATAACCGTCGAAACGCAGGGTTACGGGTGTCAGCGTCCCCAGGGCGTCGAGGTCGTGCAGGTCGTTCTTCGCCCCGCGGCACTGGTAGCCAGCCACGCTTGCAGCTGCACCTTGTGGCTCCTGGCGAGTTGCTCCGTCCCTTCCCAGTGCGATTCCGTCTCATTAATCGCCTTGGAGATCTCTTCAGGAATTAATAAAGAGATATCAGGAGATGGGTCCGACGGCGGCGGACGCGATGGCCGGTGCCGTCGGACAGTGGCATCGAGGAGGTACTTCGGGTTGATCTCGACGTGATCGGGAACGCAGGCCCAGACCTCGCCTGGGTGTTCCGCTTCATCGGGGGGCGTCTCAACCAGCCCTACCGGAATGCACGCTCGCGGTATTCGAGCACCGTATCCTTTGCTGGCGGGTCGAAGCGACACCGGCGGGGCGGGGGAGACCCAAGGCGACCGACCTGCGCACCCCGGCGGTGATCGGGAAGATGCTCGGGCACCTGGGGTGGGCGGCCAGCGGCTGGTGGGCCGGCGCGGCGGCCAGGATCCTCGGCTGGCAGCCTCAGTTTGTGGGGTGTTTGAAATGCCAATTACCACTGCTACCCGGCTCTCCGCTCGACATAATCCGAACGTCCCGTCGAAATTGGTTGGCGCCGATCATATTTGCTGTACATTTGACGGCGTGCCGCATTGCCGAATACTTTCGGAACCGTCGCCAGGAAAACAAAAAACTGCCCGGCCCGTCGGCGTGGTGGATAGGCGGCCGGCAACACAGGAGGAACAATCCATGGGTCACATGACGAATCACATCCCGCACGCGCGGGCAATCGCGGGTGGATTGGTGGCGATGACGCTATCGCTGCTGTCGCCGTTGCACGCCACTACCCTGCTGACGGGCTCGAACTGCAGCACGGCGGGCGTCACGACGACGGGCAATGCAGCGGGCCAGGTGATCATCGGCTGTGCCGGCACGGGCTCCTTGCAAGTCAATGCCAGCAATTCGGGCAATGCCCTCACGACCCTCAATACCAATTTCGGGGGCAGCATCAGCTTGGTGGCGGGCTTCGCCGGCACGGGCAGCGTGCTCGTCAACGGCAACGGTACCGCCGGCTCGGCGACCATCAATTCCTTACGTGGCATCCAACTGGGTGGGTCGTCCGGCACGGGCAACCTCACCGTCCAGAACGGCGGCCTCGTGCAAGTGACCACCAACACCTACAGCATCACCATCGGCCAGTCCAATTCCACGGGCGTGGCTACCGTCACCGGCCCGGGCTCGGTGCTAACCGTGCGGGACCGGATCGAGGTCGGCTCGTTCAGCGGTTCAAGCGGCTCACTGAGCGTCCTGAACGGCGGCCTAGTTCAGGCGATTGGGACTAGCGACAACTCCCTGTTTGCCGGCGGCTCGGGCACGGGGGAAGTGCTGGTGTCGGGCAGCGGATCATCGCTGGTGACGTCGGGCGTGGCCCTGGGCAACGGCGCCGGCGGCAACGGCGGCACCGTGACGGTGGAGGACGGTGGCTCGATCACCGTGGGCCTGCTCGGGAGCGGTGCCGGCAATGGCCTGTCCGTGGGTGCCGACAGCCCGTCCACTATCCTCGTGACCGGCGCGGGGTCCAGCATTCAGGTGGACGCGATCACCGCGGGCTTATTTGCTGGCAACGAGATCAACATCGGCGGCTTTGGTCAGGGGGCCCTGGTAATCGAGGATTCCGCCACCGTGAACGCCGCCGGTGCGAACGTGCACGTGAGCGGCGGCGTGTTTGGCACCAGTACCGCCTCGGCGGGCTTGCTGACCGTGCGGGACGGTGGTTCCCTGACGGCCGCGACCGTCATGGTCTTCACGAACGGCACGGTCAATGGCAACGGCACGATTTTCGGTGACGTGATCGCGAGTGGTGGCACCATCGCGCCGGGCAACTCCCCGGGCATGCTGACGATCGACGGCAACTACTACCAGGAAGTCGGCAGCCAGCTGTTGATCGAGATCGCTGGTAATGGTGCGGGCCAGTTCGACGTGCTGAATGTCCTGGGAACGGCGTCCTTCGACTCGGGGGCCTCCATCTCCCTGGTCTTCACGGAGGGGTTTGCACCCACCGCCAACGAAGTGTTTGACTTCCTGCTGGCCGGCGATTTCGACACCGATATGAGCCTGGTGGACATCAGCATCGCCGGGCTCGAATCCGGGTTTCAGTACGATGTGGACTTCAGCGATGCGGGGACGTTCACGCTGACCGCGCTGACTGACGGTATTAGTGTGGTGCCGGTGCCCGCGGCCGTGTGGCTGTTTGGTTCTGCCCTCGGAATGCTGGGCTGGATGCGGCGCAGAGCTGCTGTCTGACCCGAATTCGCCGCGAGACTGAGGGAACCCGCTTCGGCGGGTTCACTTTTTTGGGGGCTCGATCTGGCCGGGTGGCGAGATCATATCGGGAGTCATATTGTCGATGTCCATAGCGTCAGGACGCGACCCGGCCGAAGCGAGCCGATTCCGACGTCCGCCACACTTCGGTATGCAGTTCCTTGGGCAGGCCTGCCCTCCGACGGCAACGTTTACTGCACGCCGGCCAGTGGTACCACCGCCTCCCAGTGCCCAGATTCATCCGCCCTGGCGCGCCATCTAATCAACGGTCCATACCGGACACATGGTTTACGGTTTATACCGGAGACGAAGCCTAGATCAAACTCCAGGAAGCTGACCAGCCAGATCCGGTCGTCAACCTCGCGGAGGCCGACGATTTGGCCGGCAAACACAGTGCTCAGGTTGATTTTTCGCCGACCAAGGCAGATCCGGCCACAGCGGGTGACGCGCACGATGCGATCGTGGAACGGGTAGTCCGGGTCGGCCGGCGGCCGGTAGTCCCGGGCTGATGGTGTATACAGCTCACCCGGGCAGGCCCCATTGAGGGCCTGGTGCGGGCGCTCGTGGTTGTAAACCCCGACGAAGCGATCAAAGCGTTCCTGCTGCTGCAGGAAGTTGAAGGAGGCAGGCTTGGTGGCCTCCTGCTTCAGGGTCAGGTGCATGCGTTCGTGCCGACCGTTCTGCTGCGCTACTCAAATCAGGGGTGACGTCGCGGCGAAGTCTGGGAAACTCATCCCGGTTCCATGGTCCCGAAGGCACAATCGGTAGATCGTCTGGACGGCTGTTTCGCGGAGTTGCTCTCACGTGAACGGCCCATCCGAGGGACGGGTCAGTTCTGCTTGAAACCGGTGGATCAATAAGGGAGAGAAATCAACACCGCCAGCAGGCGCTGAAACCCGTGGAGAAACGCGCATAAGCGGAGATTGGCAAGCCCAATCTCCGCATTTCCTGCGGAACTTGGTCTTGTACGCGCGGAGAATAGCCGGCATAATCTCCGCATTCAATGCGGAGATTATGATGTACATCTGGGCTAGATCCGGCTGGCCTGCCTTCACGGTGGCCGAACAGAGGCTGTCCAAGCTGCTCGCGACAGTGTCCCGCGAGCAAGGGCGGCTGCTCGGCCAGATGGGGGCGCTTGGCTTTGATCTACGCAGCGAGGCCCACCTCCGCACCGTGACAGAGGATGTAGTCAAGTCGAGCGAGATTGAGGGTGAAAAACTCAACAGCGATCAGGTTCGGTCATCCATCGCCCGACGTTTGGGGCTGGATGTCGGCGGGCTGATCCCGTCAGCCCGGGATGTGGACGGCATCGTCGAGCTGATGCTCGACGCGACGGGTGGTTTTGAAAAGCCACTCACCCGGGAGCGGCTGTTCGACTGGCACGCGGCGCTGTTTCCCACGGGCCGCAGCGGTATGCACAAGATAACTACCGCAGCCTGGCGCAATGACAACAGCGGACCCATGCAGGTGGTCTCCGGTCCCGTTGGCAGGCAGAAGGTCCACTACGAAGCCCCGCCCGCGGCGCAGGTGCCCCATGCAATGGAGCAATTCCTGCAGTGGTTCGCGGCGCCAGGTGACAGCGACCCGCTGCTGGTTGCCGGTCTTGCGCATCTGTGGTTTGTCACGATCCACCCCTTTGATGATGGCAACGGGCGGATAGCCCGCGCGATTGCGGACATGGCCCTGGCGCGTTCAGAGAACGCCCCTCAGCGCTTCTACAGTATGTCGGCGCAGATCTGTCGTGACCGGTCTGCTTACTACTCGACACTCGAACGGACCCAGAGAGGCGACCTCGACGTCACTCCATGGCAGGAGTGGTTCCTGAATTGCCTTCACCGTGCCATCGAAGGGGCGCAGGAAACGCTCGGAGCCGTCCTCGGCAAGGCGCACTTCTGGAGGCGCTTTGCCAGGGAGCCGCTGAACGAGCGGCAGATCAAGATTTTGAACAACCTGTTGGACGGCTTCGAAGGCAAGCTCACGACGTCGAAATGGGCGAGGATCGCCAAGTGTTCACAAGACACGGCCTATCGGGACATTCTTGACCTTGTGGCACGTGGCGCTTTGCAGAAGGATGCCAGCGCTGGGCGCAGTACCAGCTATTCATTGGGCGGCCCTGTCCCCGCTGCCAATGACTGACTGAAAAGTCGCCCTCATAATGCTGAGGTTGGTAGTTCAACTCTACCCATCACCCCCATCTAATCAATCACTTTCGAAGCGTCTGTTTTCGGCCGGATTCCCGTGTGTGCACGGTAAGTGCAAGCGCTCGCAAGTTCTCCTCCATCAGGCTTAACCGCCGCCGGAGTCCGCCAACAATAGATCCACTGATTGATTTCGGGAAATCGTCTGGTGGCTGTTCCTGTGCGGTGGTGATGGAATGAGCCGCCGACTGGATAAAGTGGCGAGCCAGGATGGTGTCAAGGATGTAATGGCGAGTGTCACCGACAGCCATCGCAAGTCTCATCTGCTTGCGCTGAAGCCGCTTCGCTTACCGGGAAGAGGTCACGCCGGCCGGGCGGGGCGCCGGCAGTGCCGGGGGAGGGTCGGCCCGGGACTTTCCATCGCTATAATGCGCACGTCGCGGCCCGTCGTCTGGAACAAGAAGAAACCCTGATGAAGAACTTTCGCCCGCTTGCGATATTGGCGCTGAGTCTGGTGATGAGTCTGGCCTGCGCCACGGCTCCGGCACAGGACACCAGGGAGCCGCGCACGGTTGGCGTGTTGTTTGTCGTGCATGGCGGGGCTGTCGAGCAGGACGTGGCCGACACCTTCGACAGCACGCTGCAGTTCTTTCAGTACGATCCCAATAACAGCATCTACAAGAGTCTGATCTGGAACGCGGCGGCCTGGCCCACCGTGGTCAAGTCCGGCGACAGCCAAAGCTATGCAAACGCTGCCAGTCAGCTCAAGAAATACACGTTTGGCTCCGAACGGATGGGGGGCAACGATCCTGCTTCCGCACTCACCGATCGCCAGTTCGATATGCTGCAGCGGGAGCTTGAGGCCAGGGGTCGCGAACTCAACGTGCGCTTTGTTGCCGATATCGCCCAGTGGATCGGGACCCAGGAGCAGGCGAATCGCCTGCCGTGGCCGCGCTACCTTTACGAGCCCAAAGTGCCAGGCGGCTCGCCTCTGACCTACTGCGGCAGCGCGGCTGACGGCGGTCCCTGGGCAGGTTGCGATCCCGAGCGTTACAACGTCGATGGTCCGGCTGAACGGCTCCTCACGCAGGGAGCCGGGGAGATCGTGGTCATCGACCTGACCGTTGGCGGCACGCGCTTCTGGAAGACCCATGATGTGATCAGCATGACCCGCCGGGTCGTGGCCGACTGGAATCAGCGCAAGGGCACGTCCGTGCCAGTGCGCTGGGTCAACGACCCGTCGGACCTGATGCGCGACAGCTACCCGTCAGATCCACCGAACTGGACAAGGTCGCTCGGCCCGCCGAAAACCGATCCGCGCGTGCCGCTGGCGGGCCGGCGGAATCCCGTGATCGAGGATCCATTGCTCGCTGCCATGCATGTGGACGGGATCGTCGCGGCCTTCAACCCCTCGGTCCGGCCGAAAGATACGGCGGTGCTGTTCATCAATCACGCCATCCGGGACGGCAACGAGAACTTCGATCCGAAGATTGACGATACGGTCGTGCTGGATGGGCTGATCAAGCAGGAGCTGCTCCGCCGCTACCCGAAGATCAAGCCCGAGAATATTCTGGGCTCCTGGATGGGCATTCGCGAAGCCAACCCGGAAGTCCGTCTCGGGGGACGGGTCCGCAGCAATCTGGAGCGGACCAGGAACATGCGCGGTGAAGACCTGGGCGGGGCGTGGCTCTACGAGAGCGACAAGCAATTGCCGGATGGCGATCACCGGTATCGCTACTGGGATGCGCTGGACCTCCTGCGGCAGCGCGGGGTCCGGCACATCGTTGTGATTTTTTCCCAGATCGTCATCGACAATGCCATTAACCTGATCGAAGTGCCCAATCAGATCGCGAAGGAGATTGGTTCCGCGAGTTGGTTGTACGCCCGGAGTCTTGACCGACTTCACTATCCGGAGGTGGGCAATCCCTTCGCTGACTACTGGGGCGTCTGGGCGGATACCCAATGCCGTATTGAGGCCCCAACTGAGAATAGAGCAACCATGACGGACGCCACGGGGCCCTGCTGCCTGCAGATGGGAGGCTGTGGTGATGCGCGGCCCTACCCGCCGCCGCGCCAGACGCCCATGGATGTCGCTCGGCCGGACACTGACCCCTCCCTGATCTTCGATATTCCCGCTTTCGGTCATCTGGGTTACAACCCGTCCAGCGGACCTCCCGACGCAAAGGCCCCGGTGCAGGGCCAGTATCGGGGCACCTGGGCCGTTTGGCGGCCCCCGAATGACGACCCGCGGATGGGCACACTGCTCGCCAGCCAGGTCGGCCAGTTGCTGCAAAGGTAGTTTCTTGTGATGGTATTTCTGCGCACGTTGCGCCTGTCTACCGCGACGGCACCACCCACGTGGTCTTCAAGCCGCTGGAGTGCATGGCGCGGTTGGCCGCCCTGGTGCCGAGACCGCGGGCGCAAGGTCCGGGTCATCGCGAGTCTCGATGAACCGGCGGTGATCGGGCGGATCCTCGGGCACCTGGCGTCGCGAGCGGCGCTGGCCGGGATCTCGGGCTGGCAGACTCAGGGAACCAGGGTGTTTGAATGACCTATACCCAGCGATTCCCCACCAGACCGGTTATGCACCAATCCGCGCAGCTCATACTACGATGCGGCGATCCTCGAACGCGGCATTGGCATCCGCTTCAACGGCAAGGAACGGACCGACGTGGAGGAATACAGCGGCAGCGAAGGCTGGATTCGCGTCGCCATGGGCAAGGCGCTGGACAAGCGCGGTCAGCCGATGACGTTCAGGATCAATGGCACGGTCGAGCCGCGGTTTATCGATCCACCGCCGGCGGCGGCCGAGTAACCGGCGCGTAGATCCGGACGAAAATCGCGGCGATCATCACGGCCAGGTTCATCAGCCCGAGCAAGATGAACGGTGCGCGCGGGGAGATGCTGTCGAACATCCAGCCACCGAGGCCGCTCGTGATCAGAATGCCGAGAGCGCCGGCGACGTTATACACACCCATCACCGAGCCACGCTCCGCCACGGGCGCTTCCTTGCCTATGAGCGTCATGGAGCCGAGGAACGCGCTGATCTGACCAATGCCAAGCAGGATGAAGAACGGGATGTTGGCCGGGTCGAGTGGATCGTCCACGAAAACCAGGAAGAGGTAGCCGACGGCTGCCATGGCCATGCAGATAACCAGGCCGGTAACGCGCTGCATGCGGTCAAGCAGGAACATCGCAACGATGGCCCACATCAGCGCCGCCGACTGGGAAATGATGAACGGCACGCGCGCCGCATCAATAGCGGCTGCCGTGTCCATGCCGTTGTTGACGGCAGTTACCTTCCCCCACAGGACGAGGAACGTGGACACCATCACCATGTCGCCACGGGAAACGAAGGCGGACGCGTAGGCAACGGCGATGCGCGGATTTTTCCAGGCTGCATCGAAACCCGACCGGAACAGCTCGCCAACCGCCGGCCGGTTTTCGCCCGCAATGGGCGTGCCCTTGCGCAACCCCACCGCCACGATCAGCGACGACATCACGCACAGTCCGGCCACGATCCAGAGCGTAAGCTGGCCGGATTCGAACTGGCTGTGGCCGGCGTCGCTAAAGACCCTGGGCAAGGGCGCGAGGAATATGGCGCCAGAGACCACGCCGAGGCCGTTCAGCACCCCGACCATCGCCGTCAGCTTGCCCCGGTCGCTGGCTATCGCGTAGTCCCCCAGCAACGCCGTGATCATGCCCGCCACCCCGCCTATACCGATGGCATAAATCACCCGGATCAGCGCCAGCTCGGCTTCCGAACTGGCGTAGGGAAACAGCGCGTAACTCAGGGCCAGGCACAGGAAACCAACGGCATAGACCGACCGGCGGCCGATCCGGTCCGAGAGCACACCGAGGGGCGTGAAGATCATCAGCAGGATGATCTCGGTGTAGACATTCAGACGACCGACGACCGACCCCTGCTCGCCGAGGGGAATGCCGACAGCCGTGCTGAGAACGAAGGGGGTGGCGAAGGCCTCGAAATTGATGAGGCCGATAGTGACGTAGGCCGCAAAGAGCAGGACCCAGATATGCCTGGGACGGACGCCCGTCTCCAGGCCGATGAACCCGAACCGCTGACTCGCCGGCGCGTACATCATGTCGGCGGAATACCGGGGGCATAACGGCCCCGGCGCTCCCCCGACTGCTGAGGCGCGTTACTCACTATGTCTGCTGATCCAGATGCCAGGACGGTGAATTAGTGGCGGCGAACATAGTGTGGCACGAATTCAGTCCCGGCCTGAACTCCCTGATCAACGCGGGCACCCAACTCCGACACAACGGCAGCGACTGAGAGGCGGCGCTCGTCGCGCAACGAGCGGGTATCCGCATCCAGGCCGCCTTCCTGAATCGACCAGTCCGGCGCCACCACGCGCCGCCAGGCAACGGGAACCACGTCCAGCAGTTCGATGCGCAATGCCACAGGCTGGGGCCGTGGGGGCGTCGGCAAATCAGATCCTCCTGTGTAAGCGTGCCAAGGCTTGCGTAGCCGACGGAACCGCTAGCCAAAAGCAGCAACGCGCGAGCGGCATAGTTCGAGTGTCCTGTCGACGGTCGCTCGTGCATCAGCGCTCAGCGGAAGCGCTCGCGGGAGCGGCCGGCCGGGTCGAGGCCGCCGTCGCAGGGCCCGCGGTGCACCAATCCAGCGTTAACGGGGAGATTCGCCGGGTGGGGCGTCGGCAGTGCCCGGGGAGGGTTGGCGCGAAGCCCGTGGTGGGGGGGTCTCGGGCTGGCAGACTCAGGCACCCAGGGTGTTTAAATGACCTATACCCGAATCGCAATGACTCTCGTTCAAACAGCACACAAACAGACGTCGCAAAAAGGGCGCTTTGAAGCTGGACGCGGCCAGCGAAGTGCGTCATCCACATGGTGGCGCGTCGGACCGTGAACTATCCTCCACCCGCACTCGAAGTCGCGTTCACGCTGAACCAACACACACTCGGCAAGCACCCGAGTTGAGGCTCGCCGCCCTTACTTGAGAACCAAAGGAGAACACACAATGACCATTGTTTGCGGCACCGACCTTTCAGAGAAAGCAGCCGAAGCAACCCACGCTGCTGCGGCGATTGCCAAGCGGCTTGGCGTGCCTCTCAAGCTTGTCCACGTCAGCGACGAGCCGGGGGCCGAGCTGACCGTAGAAAGCGACCAGAACGCCATCTACGCCCCGCTGCGAAAAAGAGTGCGTGAACATGCCGCCGAGACCGGCGTGCGATTCGGGATCGACGTCGAGCCCATCGTGGTGGCCGGGGTTGCACATGAAGAGCTCATAGAACTCGCACAGGCCGCGAGTGCCAGTTTACTTGTGGTTTCCTCCTTGGGCGACAAGAAGCAGCATCGCTGGTTGCTCGGCAGCGTCGCCGAGCGTGTTGCACAGGCATCGCCAGTTCCGGTGCTGGTGGTCCGCGATGGCGCGAGCGTCGAAGCGTGGGCGCGCGGGGACAGGCCCCTCCGCGTCATGGTCGGAGTCGAACTCGCCTCCAGCTCGAGGGCAGCGCTCCGCTGGGCCGCAAACCTACGGGCCATAGGCCCGTGTGATCTTCTAGTGACTCAGGTCGCGTGGCCGTGTGGAGAGCACATTCGGCTCGGCGTTCCGGCCCCGATACCGCTCGATCACTTGCGGCCCGAGATCGAGGAGCCGCTCGCGCGCGACCTCCGCGCATGGGTTGGCGACCTGCCGGGCGCGGGTGAAACGACGTTCTCGGTGAGGCCCGGCTGGGGCCGGGTGGACTCTCACCTGACACAGCTCGCTGCCGAAGCGCGTGCGGACCTGCTCGTCGTGGGCACACACCAGCGGGCCGGCGTCGCGCGTCTGTGGCAAGGGTCTGTCTCGCGCGGCGTGCTCCACCATGCGTCCTGCAGCGTCGCCTGCGTCCCCCGCGGTAAGAGCGCTGAAGACCAGAACGGAATCCCGACCTTCCGCCGCGTGCTCGTACCGACGGACTTCTCAACCCTCGCGAACCGCGCAGTCTCGGTCGGTTACGGTCTGGTAGCGCCGGGAGGCGTCGTTCACCTGCTCCATGTGGTGGCGCGCAAGCCTGGCGAGGACGACCCGGATCCGACCGAGCGACTGCGCGCGCTGGTCCCACACGGCGCAGCAGCAAGAGGCATCACGACGGAGTTCGAGGTCGCAAAGGAAGAGGACGCTTGCAACGGCATCTGGCACGCCGCTTCACGCCTCGGCGTTGATGCCATCTGCATGGCGACGCACGGGCGCTCCGGCGCGTCGCGGATGGTGCTGGGCTCGCAGGCGCAGGGGGTAGTTCAGCGCGCCCGGCAGCCCGTGGTGCTGGTGCCACCAGAACAGGAAGGTTAGGAAAACAGCTCCCCGTTGCACCGCTAGAAGCAAGACGCTCTACATGCATCGAAGCGCGCGGAGATAGAGTTTCCGTAGCGGGGTCGGACGGAGCGGCCCGGGTCGGGTTCACGACGCCGGGGGTGGTCGGCTGTGCGGGTGGCGGCCGGGGTTCCGGGCTGGCAGAGAAGGGCGCATTGCAGGGTGCCGGAGAGCGGCCGGTAAGTGCTGAACAGATGGAGATGGAACGACTACGCGCTGAGTTGGCGCGCGTGAAGATGGAGCACAACCTATTGCTTACCGCGCGCGCCGGGTAAATTGGCGCTATTCGCATAACCCAGGAGCGGCGAATGAACATCAGCTTGTGGCAGCAGATTGCAAACACCATTGCCACCGAATTCTCCGACCTGCCTGATGTGGCGCAGACCACCCGCGTGGTGCTTCGCCTGACGATGGCGGCGCTGCTCGGCGGCCTGCTCGGCTGGGAGAGGGAGCACGCCGGCAAGGCTGCCGGCGTGCGTACCCACATGCTGGTGGCCATGGGCACGGCGCTGTTTGTGCTGGTCTCGCAGCAGATCGGCATGGGCAACGAAGACCTCAGCCGTGTGATCCAAGGCGTCACGGCGGGCGTGGGTATTCTTTGCGCGGGCACCATTCTCAAGATCGACCACGTCAACGATGTCAAAGGCCTGACGACGGCGGCCGGACTGTGGCTGACGGCTGCCGTGGGTGTTGCTGCGGGGCTTGGGCAGGAGCTGACGGCGGTGTTGGCCACCTTGCTGGCCTTGGTGATCCTGGGCGTGGTGCCGTTGTTGGTGAAGCTGGTCGAAAAACCTCAACCGCTCCTGGCCGATGATCTGCAGCCCGGCAAGGGAGCAAGCAAGCGTGAGTGATCAGGCCTTGACGCGTGGCGAGCCGAACTCGCCTTCGTAGCCTTTGGCCACCGCAATCCAGGCACATCCATTTCCACCTGCTGGCGCTGGACGGGGTCTACGTCCGCGTGAAAGACCAGCTCGAGTTCCGGCGCGTGCCGCCGCCGACGAAGCTGGAGCTTGACCAGCTGCTTCAGACCATCACCACCCGCGTCGGCCGGCACCTCCAACGCTGCGGCTGGCTGAAGCGGGATGCGGAAAGCAGCCACCTGAGCCTCGACCGGGAAGACACCGCCCTCGACAGTCTGCTCAGCCACTCGATCAACTACCGCATCGCCCTCGGTCCCCGGGCGGGTCAGAAGGCCTTCACGCTGCAGAGCCTGCCGGGCACCTCACGACGAGCGCCGACGGCTTCTCCCTGCACGCGGGCGTGGCCGCCGGTGCTGATGAACGCAAGAAAGTCGAGCGGCTGTGCCGCTACATCGCCCGGCCGGCGATCGCCACCGGGCGGCTGTCCCTCACCAGCCAGGGCCAGGTGCGCTACACGCTGAAGACGCCCTACCGGGACGGCACCACCCACGTGGTCTTCGAGCCGCTGGACTTCATGGCGCGGTTGGCGGCGCTGGTGCCGAGACCGCGGGCCCACCTGACCCGGTACCACGGGGTGTTTGCGCCGCACAGCCGGTGGCGGGCCGAGGTCACGCCGGCGGGGCGGGGGAAGCCCACCGCGACGGACCTGCGGACCCCGGCGGAGCGCCACCGGGCGATGAGCTGGGCGCAGCGGCTCAAGCGGGTGTTCGGCATCGAGA
>JBBQJK010000008.1:0-15026 GCA_038325835.1 Gammaproteobacteria bacterium | reverse complement strand
GATCCGTTCCCGGGTTACGTCGAACTGCTTGCCGACTTCTTCCAAGGTGTGATCGGTGTTCATGTCGATGCCGAAGCGCATCCGCAGCACCTTGGCCTCCCGCGGCGTGAGCCCAGCCAGAACGTTGTGTGTGGTCTCCTTCAGGCTTTCCATGGTGGCCGCCTCGATCGGCGAGGACACCGTGGTGTCCTCGATGAAATCGCCGAGGTGTGAGTCTTCATCATCACCGATCGGCGTCTCCATGGAGATGGGCTCCTTGGCGATCTTGAGGACCTTGCGCACCTTGTCTTCCGGCATGTCCATGCGGAGAGCCAGTTCGTCTGGCGTGGGCTCACGGCCCATCTCCTGCAGCATCTGACGGGAAATACGGTTGAGCTTGTTGATGGTCTCGATCATGTGCACCGGAATGCGGATCGTGCGGGCCTGGTCCGCGATGGACCGGGTGATGGCCTGCCGGATCCACCAGGTTGCGTAGGTGGAGAACTTGTAGCCCCGGCGGTATTCGAACTTGTCCACGGCCTTCATCAGGCCGATGTTGCCTTCCTGGATGAGGTCGAGGAACTGCAGGCCGCGGTTGGTGTACTTCTTGGCTATGGAGATCACGAGGCGCAGGTTAGCTTCGACCATTTCCTTTTTGGCGCGGCGGGCCTTCGCTTCGCCGATCGACATTTCCCGATTGATTTCCTTGATCTCGGGGATGGACAGGTGAGCCTCGTCGCCGATCGCCTGCAGGCGCTTCTGGGTCTTCTGGATCTCCTCCTGCATCTTGAGCAGGGCCGAAGAGTGCTTCCGCTTCGACTTGATGTGCTTGTCGACCCACTTCAGATTGGTCTCATTCGCGGGGAACGTAGCCAGGAAGTCCTTGCGGGGCATGCCGCAGTCACGAACGCAGATCTGCATGATCTTGCGCTCCTGGTTGCGAATGTTCGTCACCGTGTCGCGCAGGGAGTTGGCCAGCTGGTCGAAGAGCCGGGGCGCCAGCTTGAGCTCCATGACCTCGGCTACCAGCTTCTGGCGGGACTTCATGACCTTCTTGTCGTCAGCCCCCATCTTGTCCATATCCGCCACGACGCGCTTGTGGCGCCGGAAGATGGATTGCAGGCGCTTGTCGGCTTCCACCGGATCCGGCCCGAGATCTTCCTCCTCGGCTTCGGCAACTTCGCCATCGCCGTCAACTTCCTCGGCTGCCGCGACAATGACTTCCCGGGGCACCGGCGGCGCAATCTCGTCCGGGGCATTGGGGTCGATGAAACCTGTGAGGACGTCCTGCAGGCGAGCCTCGCCCGCCTGCACCGGGGCGTAGGCCCGCGCCAGAACATCAATGGCCGGCGGGAACATCGTTACCGATTGCTTGACCTGATTAAGGCCCTGCTCTATGCGCTTGGCGATGCGGATCTCGCCTTCCCGGGTCAGCAGCTCGACGGTACCCATCTCGCGCATATACATGCGGACCGGGTCGGTGGTACGGCCAAACTCGCTGTCGACGGTCGCGATCGCTTGGGCAGCTTCTTCTGCGGCCTCGTCGTCAGTGGCGACTGGCGCGTCGGAGAGGAGTATGGACTCGGCATCCGGTGCCTTCTCGTACACCGTGATGCCCATGTCATTGATCATGTTAACGATATCTTCGATCTGTTCCGGATCGACGATGTCGTTGGGCAGGTGATCGTTAACCTCAGCGTAGGTGAGGTAACCCTGCTCCTTACCCCGGGCAATGAGCAGTTTCAGCTGGGATTGCTGTTCTGTGGTTGTATTCGGCTCACTCACTCGTCAGCCCTCAGCAGTGATGAAATAAAAGCCGTTCATTGTACAGGACGGTCTGCAGCTGCCCCAAGGAGATTGCGGCGTCCGGCGTGCCGGTGCCGCTCGCGGCCGGGTTATTTATCGGCACTTCGGGTCCCGGACTTCAGGAGCCCCGTCCGGTTCCGGTGGTCGCGGTGCCTGCCACGACGGTTCGCTGGAGGGTGGCCAAGCGTTCCCGCTCCGGGCCAGAGAGTGCCTCCTGGCCAGCCTTCTGTAGCAGCGTCGCCAGTTCCTGTTGCGTTGCGGCTGAAAGCAGTCGACCGAGGCATCCCTGAAACTCGGCGGCGGCGCCGTCCGGGGCTACCAAGGGCTCTTCTGCGAGTAACTGGGCCAGATGAGGCAGCTCTGGCCGGTCCCTGAAGCGCTCCAGCAGCAGGGGCGGGGTTACGTCAGGCCTGCTCCGGGAAAGGGCGTGCAGCTCCCGCAGCAGCTCGACCCCCCGTTGCCCGGAACCCTCCAGGTTCTCGGGCAGGGGCACCTCGTGGGCTACCGACGGGTAGTGCAGCAGCAAAGCGATGGCCTGCCGGCTCAAGGATCCCCGGCTACTGCTGCGGGCGGTTGCCTGCCGGTTGGGCCTGACCGGTCGAGCGGTCGGAGTTGCGGCTGTGGGGCCAGCGCCGGAAGACCCGCCAGGACCGTTCCCCAGCAGGCCGTCAAGGCGCTCTCGCGGGAGACCTACCCGCCGGGCCAGCTCCGTCGTCAGCAATTCCCGGTAAACCCCCTCGGGCAACTGGCTGAGGAGGGGCTTGGCCAGGGCGGCCAGGCGGGCTTTGCCATCCAGGCTGCGGAGGTCCACATCCGCGCTGAGCGAGTCCAGGAGAAACTCGGACAGTGGCGTGCTCTGGGTCAGCCGTGCGCCGAAAGCCACCGCGCCTTCCTGCCGCACGAGCGAGTCCGGGTCCTCGCCGTCGGGCAGCAGCAGAAACCGTATCTGCCGGCCGTCATGCAGGGACGGCAGGCTCACCTGCAGTGCGCGCCAGGCGGCTTCCCTGCCCGCCCGGTCGCCATCGAAGCAAAAAATCACCTCGGGAACCACGCTGAAGATCCGTCGCAGGTGCTCGCTGGTCGTCGCCGTGCCGAGGGTGGCCACGGCGTTGCGGATCCCGTGGGCGGCCAGCATGACGACGTCCATGTACCCTTCGACGACGAGCAGTCGCTCCAGCTTGCGCTCTGCGCGGCGTGCCTCGTAGAGGCCATAGAGCTCCCGGCCCTTGTGGAACAGCGGCGTTTCAGGCGAATTCAGGTACTTGGGCTCGCCCGTGGCGACGATGCGCCCCCCGAAAGCCATGGTGCGCCCGCGGGAATCCCGGATGGGGAACATGATCCGGTCGCGGAACCGGTCGTAGAAGCCGCCGGTGTCCCGGGGAATGACCATTCCTGCACCAAGGAGTTGCTGACGATCCTCCTCGCTGGAGCCATAGGCGGTGAGCAGCGTGTCCCACGCGGGTGGTGCGTAGCCGATGCCGAATTCCCGGGCTGTGTCGCCATCGAGGCCGCGCTTTTTGAGGTACTCGACTGCGGTGGTGTTGTCCCGCAGTGCCTGCCGGTAAAGAGTCACCGCTTTATCGAGAACGGCGTACAGCGGCTCCACAGACACCCGCTCGACCGAGTCCGTGCGGGGGACCTCCAGGCCAATACTCCGGGCCAGTTCCTCCACGGCGACCGGGAACTCCAGGCGCTCGTACTCCATGAGAAAGCTGAGCGCCGTGCCGTGTGCGCCGCAGCCGAAGCAATGGTAGAAACCTTTCTGCGGGCTGACCCAGAACGACGGGGTCTTCTCCGCGTGAAACGGGCAGCGCGCCTTGTACTCGCGGCCCGCTTTGGTGAGGGGCACCCGCGAGCCCACAACCTCGACGATATCCGCGCGCTGGACCAGGTCGTCAATGAAGTCCTGGGGAATGAGACCGCTCACGACCGAGGGCCTGCCTCCTTAACGGGGGTTGTGACGACGCCCCGGTTTGTTCTTGGTTGGGGCGGTGAATAGTCAGCCGGGCTGTAGCAAGAAGGGCCAGGTTCGCCTCGGCCTATTTTGCCGAGAGCCGCGCCTTGACCCGCTCGCCGATGGTAGCGAAGTCCGCCCGGCCCTGGGCCTTTTCGCGCAAGGCGGCCATGACCTTGCCCATGTCCTTCATGGAACTGGCCCCCGTGGCCACCAAGGCCTCGTCGATCATGGCCTCCAGTTCGCCGGGCGACAGTGCCGCCGGCAGGTAGGCCTGGAGCAGGACGATCTCCGCCAGTTCCTTTGCCTCCAGGTCCGGCCGGTTCCCGGCTGCAAACTGGGTGACAGATTCCCGCCTTTGCTTCACCAGTTTCTCAAGAATCTGCAGGACGGCGGTATCAGTGGTTGGCGTGCGTTCATCCACCTCGCGCTGGGTGATCGCTGCCAGCAGCATGCGGATCGTGATCAGCTGGACTTTATCGCCCGCCCGCATTGCAGACTTCATGTCCGCCTGGACGCGACCCTTAAGGGCTGACGGGGGCGGTTCTGAGGCTGGAGGGGCTGACAACGGCAGGTCCGGAACAGATGAGCGGCGTGGTAACTTGCCGGCCACTACTTGCCGATCACCACTACCTGCCGATCAGTAGAGCCGCGTCCGCCGGTTAGTCTCCCGGGCGACACGCTTTTGCTGGCGCTTGACCGCAGCGGCCTTCTTGCGCTTGCGCTCCTGCGTGGGCTTCTCGTAGAACTCGCGACTACGGAGTTCGGTGAGCACCCCCGCTTTTTCGCAGGCCCGCTTGAAACGCCGGAGGGCGGCGTCAAAATGCTCGTTTTCTCGTACTCGTACGCCGGGCAAAGTCCTGATCCTCAAGTTAATGGCCCTATGCCCAGTACAGGCTCAGTCCGGTCCGGGACTGGATCAATCTGGGCTGGCGGGCGAAAAAAGCCGGCTCTTACGGCCGGACGAGCCGGAAAATATAGCCAGTCAGCCGCCCATTTGCAAAGAGCGCGTACCAAAATGATTGTTCTGGGCATCGAAACCAGCTGTGACGAAACGGCCGCAGCCGTGTATGACACCGCCCGCGGTCTGCGCAGCCACTGCCTTTACAGCCAGGTGGCGACTCACGCGCCCTTTGGTGGGGTGGTCCCTGAACTGGCCTCCCGGGACCACATCCGCAAGCTTCTCCCGCTCATCGACGCCGCCCTGGCCAGCGCAGGCGTAACGCCCTCTGACCTGGGCGGTGTGGCCTATACCGCAGGTCCCGGGCTGGTGGGCGCTCTGCTGGTGGGCGCGACCGTGGGCGTTGGTCTTGCCCTGGGCTGGGGCGTGCCTGCAGTTCCTGTCCACCACATGGAAGCCCACCTGCTGGCGGCCCTGCTCGAGGCGGAGCAGCCGGCGTTTCCTTTCGTCGCCCTGCTGGTTTCAGGTGGCCACTCGATGCTGGTCGAGGTGGCTGGCCTGGGCCGCTACCGTATCCTGGGCGAGACGCTGGACGACGCCGCGGGTGAAGCCTTCGACAAGGGAGCCAAGCTCCTGGGTTTGCCCTATCCCGGCGGGCCGGAGTTGGCCGGGCTGGCGGAGCGGGGACGGGTGGGGCAGTTTCGGTTTCCGCGGCCGATGCTCAAGGCCCCGGGGCTGGATTTCAGCTTCAGTGGTCTCAAGACCGCGCTGGCCCTCCGGGTCCGGGATCTCCAGGCCTCCGGCGCCCTGAGTGAGGGTCAGCGGGCCGATCTGGCCGCCGATTACCAGCAGGCGATCGTCGACACGCTGGTCGGCAAGTCCCTTCGCGCGCTGGAGGCCACCGGCCACCGGCGTCTGGTGGTCGCCGGCGGCGTCGGGGCCAACCGGGAACTCCGGGAGCAGCTGCGCAGGGACCTGTCCCGCATCGGGGCGACTGTCTACTATCCGCGGATAGAATTCTGCACTGACAACGGCGCGATGATTGCCTACACCGGCTGCCAGAGACTGGTGCGGGCGCCTGCTGCTTACTCGAGCGTCCGTGTGGAAGCGCGGCCGCGTTGGCCACTGGACGAACTCACGGAACCCTGAATGGACACAATCTTTCTGCGGGATCTCCGCATTCGGACGATCGTTGGTATCTGGGAGTGGGAGCGGCGACTGCCTCAGGTGGTGAGTATCGATCTCGACATGGGGACCGACATTCGGCGCGCTGCCGGCAGCGATCAGATCGGCGACACGCTGGACTACAAGGCAGTCACCCGCCGCATCAAGGCGTTCGTGGCCGATTCGCGTTTCAGCCTCATTGAGACCATGGCCGAGCAGATCGCGGCCATCATCATTGGCGAGTTCGATGTGCCCTGGGTGCGGGTCGCCGTGCACAAACCCTGGGCCATCCGGGGTTCACGGGATGTAGGCGTGAGCATCGAGCGGGGCACGCGAACCTGATGGCGCAGGAAACCGCGGCCGATGGGGATTCGGACCGGGCCCGGTCTGCCGTGGACGTGTACGTCAGTGCTGGCAGCAATATGTCGCCGGAGAAGAACCTGAGCGTGGCGTGTCGGGAGCTCGGCCACCGTTTCGGGCCTCTCCGCCTGTCCGGTGTCTACCGTAATCCGCCCGTGGGGTTCGCCGGGGATGACTTCCTGAATCTCGTCGTGCACTTCCGCACGACTGAGCCACCATCGGTCATCGTGGCCGAACTCGAACGCCTGCACACGCTGGCGGGGCGGGTACGGGGCCTTGAGCGCTTCGCGCCGCGGGCCTTGGACCTGGATCTGCTGCTTTACGGAGCGGCCGTGCTATCCGGACCCGGGATTCGGGTGCCTCGCGAGGACATCCTGGAGTACGGGTTTGTGCTTGGGCCCCTCGCAGAACTTGCCCCGGACCTGAGGCACCCGGTGACCGGCGAGACGATGGGGCAACTCTGGGCCTTGTTTGACAGGGCCAGCAGTCCGCTGCAGCGGGTCAGTGACCTGGCGGTCTAGCCGCGGCCGGGCCACGACCTGGCCGGTCACCAGCCGACGCTGCGGCCTCCATCCACGGCGATGATCTGGCCCGTCACATAGGGGGCGTCCCGCACCAGATAAAGCACGCAGGTGGCGATGTCGGACGGTTCGCCGAGGCGCTTCAGGGGTATCTGCCGCAGCACGCTGTCGCGCATCTGGTCCGAGACTCCACCTTCCGGCCACAGGATTGCGCCAGGAGCCACGCCGTTCACCCGGACTTCGGGCGCCAGATCCCGGGCCAGCGCACGGGTAAGGAAGGCCAGGCCCGCCTTCGCCGCTCCGTAAAGGCCGTAGTCCGCCAGTGGCCTGATCGCGTGAATATCGACGATATTGATGATGACGCCCCGATTGGCCTTCAAGTGGGGCAAGGCCGCCTGCGCGAGGAACAATGGAGCCTTCAGGTTCGTGCCGAGCAGATCCGTCCACTGCTGCTCCGTGACCGTCGGGAGGGGCGTCGGATAAAAGCTGGAGGCATTGTTGACGAGGATATCCAGCCGCCCGGCATGGGCGATGAGCTTTTCCACGAGCGAGCCGAGCGCACCGGTGTCCAGCAAGTCGGCCTGGACAGCGAGAGCTGAGTGCGGCCGGAGCGCATTCAGTTCACGGGCCAGCGCATCCGCCTCCGCCGCGGAGCTACGGTAGTGAATCGCTACAGAGGCGCCCTCGCCGTGCAGCGTGCGGGCGATGGCGGCACCAACGCGCCGACCAGCACCGGTCACCAGCGCCCACTTGCCTCGTAGTCCTTGTGCTTCAGTCATGCAAATGGCCTTTCGGCGGCGTGAATGGCGAGCAGCGAAGAAACAGCAGTTAAGATTACACCACGATGCAAAGCGGATTCGATCTGCCGGCGCCAGGGGCCGACGCCCTCGCTCACAGCGCACGGGTCCGGGACCTGGTGGCAACGCGCATCGCCGCCGGTGGCGGATTCCTGAGCTTCGCCGACTACATGGACGCCGTCCTCTACGCGCCCGGACTCGGCTACTACAGCGCCGGTGCCCGGAAGTTCGGGGCGGGGGGCGATTTCGTCACGGCGCCGGAACTCGGCTCGGTCTTCGCCCGGTGCCTTGCCCGCCTGGCTCGCGCGACCCTGCGGCAACTCGGTGGTGGCGTGATACTCGAGGTCGGAGGCGGTTCCGGAGCGCTCGCAGCAGACCTGCTGGCGGCACTCCGGGATGAGCCGCCGGAGCGCTACCTGCTCCTCGACATCAGTGGCGACCTTCGCGAACGGCAACGGCAGACACTTGCCGCGCGGGTCCCGGAGTTCCTCCCGCGGGTGGCTTGGCTCGATGCGCTCCCGGCCGGGCCGCTGGAGGGTCTCGTGCTCGCCAACGAAGTCCTGGATGCCCTGCCTGTGGAGCGGTTCCGGATGCGCGGGGGTCATGCGTCCCAGCTGGGCGTGCAGAGCGCGGGTGGCCGGCTGGCCTGGGCGGAGCAGCCGGCTCCGGGGCCGCTGGCCGCCGCAGTCGCGGACCTGCAAGCGGCGCTCGGCACACCGCTGCCGGAGGGCTACACGACGGAGATCGGCCTGCTGCAACCAGCGTGGCTGGGCTCCCTGCTGGGCACTCTGCGTCGCGGCCTTGCCCTGTGCATTGACTATGGGGGAACTCGCCGCGAGATCTACCATGCGGACCGCAGTGCCGGCACCCTCGTGTGTTACTACCGTCATCGACAGCACACCGATCCATTCTTTCTGCCGGGGCTGCAGGACCTGACGGCCTGGGTCGATTTCTCTGCAGCTGCGTCCAGTGCCGCAGCTGCCGGGCTTGAGGTGGCCGGCTACGCTACCCAGGCCCACACCCTGCTGGCGTCCGGGGTCCTCGATGACCTGCAGGGAGCCGACACGACGATGGACCCTGACCGGCTGCGCGAGCTGCAGCAGGTTCAGCGGCTGCTGATGCCCGGCGAGATGGGCGAGCGCTTCAAGGTGCTGGCTCTCACCCGCTCATTCACCCCGGATTTCCCCCTGACCGTGCGCGATCTGCGGGCTCGCCTGTAGGCTGTTGCCAGCCCACGCGCCCGTCGCGATTCACCGACTGCTACTGGCGATCGCGTTGTACGTCACTTTCAGCTGACGAAAACCGCTCCCGGGCCGCAGCAACGGCGGCCAGACGCGCCTCCCGGATGGCTCCCCCCAGTGCTTCTCCACTGAGCTCTGCTTCGCCCGACCCGGCGACGGCGCGGGCGTTTACCGCCAGGGCGGCGTGCCAGGCGGCAAGCACCAGCTCACGCTGAGGGTAGGGTCGTGATTCAAGCCCCGTGCGTCCCCGCGCGTCGGCCTCGCAGGCATCGAGAAACTCCGTCACCCGATGGCTCCGCCGGAACGCATCGAGGCCCTCGAGAAGCCGGAGGAGCGTATCCGGGCGAAGTTCCAGGGCGCGATGGCACAGCCCGTGATTCCCGGCCACGGCCAGCGCCAGATCACGGAACCGGTTCGGTACTGCCAAGCGCCGGCACATCTGCCCGACCACAGCGACGCTCCGCTGCTCGTGGCCCACGTGCCGGGGCAGCTCCACCTTTGGCGTCGTGCCCTTGCCCACGTCGTGAACGAGGACGGCAAAGCGCACTTCGGCACTGAACGCGAGTTCGGCGGCCACGCGCAACGCCATAAGCACATGCACGCCCGTGTCGACCTCGGGGTGCCACCGGGTCGGTTGGGGCACGCCAAACAGCACATCGATTTCCGGAAAAACTACCTGCAGCGCGCCGCAGTCCCGCAGTACCTGAACATAGACGTCCGGGCGGGGCTCTCCCAGGGCAGAAAGCGTTTCCTGCCACACCCTTTCAGGCACGAGGGCGGTGAGGTCGCCCCCCTCAGCCATCCCGCGCATCAGGTCCAGGGTGGCGGGGGCCACGCGGAAGCCGAGCTCGTAGAAACGCGCTGCAAAGCGCGCGACCCGGAGAATGCGGACCGGGTCCTCCCGAAAGGCGTCCGAAACATGGTGGAGAAGCCTGGCCTGCAGATGCGCCTGACCGCCGACCGGGTCGAGCAGCTCGCCGTCGGCCGTTTGCGCGATAGCGTTGATGGTGAGGTCCCGGCGCCGGAGGTCCTCTTCGAGGGTCACCGACGGAGCGGCATGCACCTCAAACCCGCGATATCCGGGCCCCGTCTTGCGCTCCGTGCGGGCCAGCGCGTATTCCTCCCGGGTCTCCGGGTGGAGGTAGACCGGGAAATCGCGACCCACTCGCCGGTAGCCGAGCGCGTCCATCTGGTCCGGTGTCGAGCCCACCACCACCCAGTCCCGCTCGCGCACCGGCAGCCCCAGAAGCCGGTCACGCACGGCACCGCCAACGAGGTAGATCTGCATCGCAGAATTGTAGCCGCTATCCTCGGAGTCCCGTGCCAGAGCACCCCTCATCGTCGAACCTCGCCACGGTCCTGCGGACCAGCGTCGTCCTGCTGGTGGCAGTCGGCCTGCTCGCCGGCTGTGCCGGCTACTACCTGCAGGCTGCCGCTGGCCAGGCTGCGCTCATGCGCGCCCGGTTACCTTTTGCTGAGGTACTCGCAGATCCGGCCACATCGCCGGCGGTGAAGCTGCAACTGCTGACCGTGGAAGAAGTATTGCTCTTTGCGCGGGTTGAGCTGGCCTTGCCCCCTACCAGGAGCTACCGGCAATACGCTGATCTGGGCCGGTCCTACGTGGTCTGGAATGTCTTCGCAGCCCCGGAGTTTTCCCTGGAGCCGCGAGAGTGGTGCTACCCGATTGCAGGCTGCACGACCTACCGCGGCTGGTTTAGTGAGGAGCGCGCCCGGAGCTATGCAGCCCGGCTGGAGGCGGAGGGTGAGGACGTCTTCGTCGGAGGCGTCGCCGCCTACTCGACCCTCGGCTGGTTCGCAGATCCGGTCATCAATACGATGCTGGGCGACAACCCGGATGAGCTGGCTGCACTGCTCTTCCATGAGTTGGCCCACCAGAAGCTCTATGTGCCGGGCGACACCCTGTTCAACGAAGGTTTCGCCACCCTCGTTGAGGAGGAGGGGACGCGCCGCTGGCTCGCCTCGCGGCACGACAGCTCAGGGCTGTGCGCCGTGGAAGTGCGGCGGCTGCGTCGGGCGGCTGTGCTCGGGATCGTGGCGGAACTGCGGACCCGGCTCGCGGTGGTCTACGGCGGCGAGGGGCCGAACGACCTGCGCCGTCAGCAGCGGGCGGCCGTGTTGGACGAGGCGCGTGCCCGCTATGGCCGGCTCCGGGCCAACTGGCCCGAGCCCCCCTGGTTCGACAGCTGGTTCGAGCCGGGGCTGAACAATGCCCGCCTGGCCGCCCTGTCTGCCTACGAGGACTACGTGCCGGCTTTCCGCATGCTTCTTGCCCGGGAGGGCGGCGACCTGCCGCGCTTCTACGCCAGCGTTCAGGAACTCGGCGAGCGGGAGCCGGCGGCCCGCGATCAGGCCATGCAGGATCTGCTGGTCGAGTCGTCTGCCCCTCTCAGCGCCCCGCCGTCTTCCGGTAGCTGTCCATGACCCCGGGGAGTCCGGAGCCCCGCAGAGCGTCGGCGAGATTCGGCCGAAGGCAGCGCGGGCTGATGCCCAGCTGCTGCAAGCCATCCGAGCTGCCAACGCTGTCGGTCAGTAGCGAGCGGTAATTGTCCGTGGAGAACGGCTTGCCCGGCACATAGTCCATGACCGCTGCCTGCAGTCGCGAGATGGAGCGGGGCAGGCCGATCACCCGGCGCCGGAGTCCCATTGTTTCTGCTACCAGTTCGACGAGTTCACGCAGGGTGTAAACCTCTGGACCATAGAGCTGAAAGGTGTGGCCGAAAGCGGCGGGTTGATCCAGCACCCGGATGATGGCTTCCACCACGTCGTCTACATGAACGGGAGCGAAGCGCGCGCCAGGCATCGCCAGCGGGAAGGCCAGCGGTACGCTGCGCAACAACCCTGCAAAGCGGTTAAGGAACGAGTCTCCGGGGCCAAAAATTACCGAGGGCTGCAGAATGGTCCAGTTAAGGCCGGAAGCCCGGAGCAGCGCCTCGGCCTCACCCTTCGAGCGCAGGTAGTGACTGGTCCCCGGGTCCGGGGTGTCGGGGCTGGCGGCCTTCAAGGCGCTGATCTGGACGAGGTGCCGGACTCCTGCGGTGCGACAGGCACCGATCAGGGTTTGGGTGAGTTCTACGTGGGCCCGGCGAAAGCCTGCCCCATCACGGCCCGGCTCGTTCAGTATCCCGACCAGGTTTAGCGCCGCGTCGGCCCCGTCCAGGATTGTCCTGAGCGTCTCTGGCGCATGGATGTCGGCGTGGATCACACGGACGGTGGGCAGCACTCGGAAGTGTCTGCAGCGCTGCGGGTCCCGCGTAGCCACGGTAACCCGATAGCCCGCATTCGCCAGTCGGGCCACCAGTCGGGAACCAACGAAGCCGGTGCCGCCCAGGACGCAGCACTTCACCTAGCGGATCTGCAGCAGCAGATTCCGGTTACCCCGGCGGATGCTGAGAATGAGCAGGCTCTGCTGCCCTGCCGCCTGCTGCAGTTCCCGGACATTACGTACCCGGATCCGGTTCACCGACACGATAATGTCGTTAGCCAGGAGTCCCGTCTGGGCGGCCGGGCTCTCCGGCTCCACCGATTCGATCAGTACGCCGGGGCCGGCGAACTGGTCCGCCTTGCCTTCGTGATTGCCTAGCTGGGCACCTGCCAGACCAGGATGGATGTCTTCCCCGTCCACCTGGGCCGTGGTGGCCACCTCGCTGAGCAGTGCCGTGATCTGGCGGCGCTTGCCGTCGCGAAGGACGTCCACGCGCACGCTCTCACCACTGCGCTTGAGTCCCACGGTGTTGCGGAGTTCAGAGGCGCTCTTGATGCGCTGCCCATCCACCGAAACAATAACGTCACCCACCTCGATGCCCGCCTTCTCCGCAGCGGAGCCACCGGCTACTTCCTGTACAAGAGCACCTTCCGCCGTCCCCTCGATGCCGAAGGCCTTGGCGCTCTCCGCATTGAAATCGGAAATGCTGACACCGAGCAGTCCGCGCTTCACTTCGCCGAACTGCAGGATCTGGTTCATGATGGATTTCGCGATGTTTACGGGTATCGCGAAGCCAATGCCGATGTTGCCGCCGCTGTTGCTGAAGATGGCGGAATTGATTCCTATCAATTCCCCCCTGAGGTTGACGAGCGCGCCACCTGAATTGCCGGGGTTGATTGAGGCGTCGGTCTGGATGAAGTCCTCGTAGCCGTCCGGGTTGATGCCGCTACGACCCAGCGCACTGACGATGCCCGACGTCACGGTGTGCTGGAGCCCAAATGGGTTGCCGATGGCCAGCACGAAATCACCAACCTGCACCTGGTCCGAGTTGCCCATTTTCATCTGGACCAGCCCCTTGGGGTTCTCAACCTGCAAGAGGGCGACGTCGGTGCCCGGGTCAGAGCCGACAACCTTGGCTTTCAGATTGCGATTGTCCGTGAGGACGATTTCGATTTCCTCAGCGTTCTCGACAACGTGGTTGTTGGTGAGGATGTAACCCTTAGCCGCATCCACGATCACCCCGGAGCCGGCGCTCTGAACCTGGCGGCGCCGCTGCTGCTGTTGCTGCTGATCGGGAAAGCCGAAGAAGCGGCGGAAGAAGGGGTCCTCCATCAGCGGATTGGCGGGTGCGCTTACCGTGCCCTTGGTGGCGATGCTGACGACGGCAGGCTCGACCTGCTTGACGAGGGGGGCCAGCGTCGGCATCTCTTGCCCGGCAACCCGGGCCGGCAGCTGCGCCTGAACCGGCCGTATGCCGGCAGCCGCCAGGGTTGCAAGCAGAAGCGGGACCAAAGTCGCCCGGGCAGTGACCACTGGCATGCGCGAAAACCTTCCGGAACATGGTGCGAGTATGAGGGAATCATAGCGGGTTTCGCTCCGGGAGAAGGCTCTCGGCAGCGGTGTACAAGCTGTGGAAAACCGGTGTGTTTGCTGGGGACGGCTCAACCCAACATCTTGTGTTGCAAGAGGGTCCCTGGAGTGCTTGGACAGGGGGTGCATTCTGCCTTGGACAGCATTGGCTAAGTTTTGAGCAAGGTAATGATTTATATAGATAATATTCCGGGTTACGGGGGTGACAAAAATCTTGACACCGTACTGCACGATGCCTAATGTACGGGCAACGCCGGCACAACATCTTGTGCCGGCGTTTTCATCAAGGCGAAGGGCCAGAGCAAGCACCAGACGGGTGCCCAGCGTGGCACGACTGATCGAGACGACGGGTACCAGAGACTGGCGCAGGGGGCAGAGTCCATCATGAAAACGGCAGTGCAATTGGAGAATACCCGGGGGGCCACTATTGGCTTCCAGGAAGCCTCTATCGACATCTGGGACAAGAAGTACCGGCTGAAGTCGAAGGCTGGGGAAGTGGTCGACGAGACCATGGACGATACCTACCAACGCGTAGCACGGGCGCTGGCGGACGTGGAGGCGGAGGGCGACCGGGATCGCTGGTTTGAGCAGTTCCTCTGGGCCCTCCGGCGCGGCGCTATTCCGGCCGGCCGCATCATCGCCAATGCCGGGGCCCGGGAGCACAAGCCCGCCACGTCCACGATCAACTGTACGGTTTCAGGCACGATCGGCGACTCCATGCAGGACATCCTGACCAAGGTGCATGAGGCCGGGCTGACCCTGAAAGCAGGTTGCGGGATTGGCTACGAATTCTCGACGTTGCGGCCGAAAGGGGCCTATGTGTCCGGGGCTGGTGCCCACACGTCCGGTCCGATGTCCTTTATGGATATCTACGACAAGATGTGTTTTACGGTGTCGTCGGCTGGTGGCCGTCGCGGCGCCCAGATGGGTACTTTCGATGTGGGTCATCCGGATGTGCTCGACTTTATCCGGGCCAAGCGGGAGGACGGCCGCCTTCGCCAGTTCAACCTCTCCCTGCTGGTGACCGACGAATTCATGCAGGCGGTCAAGCACAATCGGGACTGGGTGCTGGCCTTCCCCTTGGACGAACGCGAGGTCGGCCAGCTCGGGCTGGACCTGACCGACCGGGACCAGGTGCTCTGGCGCGAATGGCCAACCGCAACAGGCTATGTCACCAACGACAAGGGGCAGGTTGCCTGTCGTGTCTACAAGAAGCTGCCGGCCCGGCGTCTGTGGGACATGATCATGGCGTCGACCTACGACTTCGCCGAGCCCGGGTTTGTCCTTGTTGATCGGGTCAATGAGATGAACAACAACTGGTTCGAAGAGAATATTCGCGCCACCAACCCCTGCGGCGAGCAGCCCCTCCCTGCGTATGGGTCCTGCCTCCTCGGGTCGATCAACCTGACCAAGTTCGTGCTGGATCCCTTCGCGGAGACCGCCCGGTTTGACTGGGATGAATTCCACCGGGTGGTGAAAATCTTTACCCG
>JBBQJK010000007.1:0-15672 GCA_038325835.1 Gammaproteobacteria bacterium | reverse complement strand
GTAGGGCGCAATCGAACCGAAATCCTGCTCCCGGTCCCAGGGGCAACCCCGGACCGGATCCCGGAGGGTCGCCATGATCTCGAGAAGAGTGGCTATGTCCCGGCTACTGGTCTGCTTCATTCAGCGCTTCCCGCAGTGTGTTCAGTATGTGCGCCGTGGCGCCCCAGATATGGTGCGGACCGTACTGGATCGCGCAGACGGGCACGGTCAGGCCGCGCACCGTCCGCTCGCTCCAGATGAGATGCGCAGGGTCCCGCAGGTAGCTCAACGGCAGCGCAAAGATCTCGGCCACCTCCACCGGGTCGGCCATTAGCGAAAAGCCAGGCCGCAACAGGGCAACGACGGGGCTCACCGCGAAGCCGGTAATGACGGCGTGGGGGGGCAGATGGCCGACGACGTCAATAAAGGCCGCAGCTATACCCACCTCCTCCCGGGCTTCCCGCAGGGCCGCAGCAACCGTCCCCCCGTCAGCGGCCTCGACCCTCCCTCCAGGGAAACTGATCTGCCCGGGATGATCCCGCAGGTGATCCGTACGCCGGGTCAGCAGAACTTCCCACCCGGTGGGCCGATCAACCAGCCCGACCAGCACGGCAGCGGCAATCAGGGGCTCGGGAAAAAGTTGTAGCGCGATCCCGGCAGGCAAGCGCGCCAGAGCCTCCGCCGGCAGGTCCTGCGGCGGGCGGGTGTGCCTCAGGCGATCGATCAACCGGTCGATCACCTGCCAGTGACCGGCGACTTTAAGACTTGATGCCACCCTTCGTCAGGCCCTTGGCATCCAGCAGCCGGCCAATCTCCTTGCTGGAAAGATCCGTAAGCTCCGCCGCCACCTCGCGAATCGGCCGGCGTTCCGCGTAGGCCTTCTTGGCGATCGCCGCGCCCTTCTCGTAGCCAATAACGGGGTTCATGGCGGTCACGAGGATCGGGTTGCGATCGAGAGTCTCTGCCAGCTTGTCAAGATTGACCTTGAAACCGGCGATGGCCTTGTCGCCGAGCAGGCGGCTGGCGTTCGCCAGCAGCTGAATGCTCTGGAGCAGGTTGTAGGCCACCACGGGGAGCATGACGTTGAGCTGGAAGTTGCCGGACTGGCCGGCGATGACGATGGTCGCATCATTGCCAATAACCTGGGCCGCAACCATGGCGACCGCCTCGGGAATGACGGGGTTCACCTTGCCCGGCATGATGCTGCTCCCGGGCTGGAGCCCCGGCAGTGCGATCTCCCCGAGGCCGGCCAGGGGACCGCTGTTCATCCAGCGCAGGTCATTCGCAATCTTCAGCAGCGCCACTGCCAGGGTCCGGAGCTGGCCTGACAGCTCAACTGCGGTGTCCTGGCAGCTCAGCGACTCAAACAGGTTGGGAGAAATACTGAACTTCACGCGGGTGTTTTCCGTGAGAAGCACGGACACCTTCTTGCCGAACTTGGGATGGGCATTGATGCCGGTTCCCACCGCGGTGCCACCCTGGGCAAGCCGCGTCAGGCGCGGCAGGCAGTCGCTGATCCGGTCTTCCGCGTTGGCAATCTGCTGCGCCCATCCGCCCAGCTCCTGACTCAACCGCACTGGCATGGCGTCCATCAGGTGCGTACGGCCCGTCTTCACGACCGCATCGGTCTCGCGGGCCTTCTTGCCGATCACCCCGCGGAGATGCCTCAGTGCCGGCAGCAGCGTCTCCGAGATCTCCAGCGCGGCGCTGACATGGATTGCGGTGGGCACCACGTCATTACTGCTCTGCCCCATGTTGACGTCATCGTTGGGGTGAACTTCGGCACCCAGGCGTTTCGTCGCCAGCCGCGCGATGACCTCGTTGGCATTCATGTTGGAACTGGTTCCGGAGCCGGTCTGGAAGACATCGACGGGAAACTGCCCGTCGTGCTGACCCTCCGCTACTTGCAGAGCCGCGGTCTGGATGGCCATCGCCTTCCCGCTCTTGAGCAGACCGAGCTCAGCGTTGGCCCCCGCCGCCGCCCACTTGATGAGGCCCAGCGCTCGGATGAAGCCGCGGGGCATAGGCAGCCCGCTGACTGGAAAATTATCCACAGCGCGTTGCGTCTGGGCGCCCCAGAGCGCGTGATCCGGAACCCGTAGTTCGCCCATGCTGTCTCGTTCGATTCGATAACCCTTGCCGGCCATTCCTGCTCTCCTGACAGATAAAAAGGATCCCGCGTGGCGCGGGCAAGCCCACGCTGATCCTCGGTGTTGGTGTATGATTTCTCGCTGAATTATAGGGATTTTCCGTAAGATCGATATGGACCGGGAACCACTTACCGCAATTTCGCCACTCGACGGCCGTTACTCCGCCAAAGTGGAATCCCTGAGGGGCATTTTCAGCGAGTACGGGCTGATCCGTTTTCGGGTTCTGGCCGAGGTCCGGTGGGTCCAGTTTCTGGCCCAGGAGGCCGGTATCGAGGGTCTGGGCCCGCTCTCCCCGGTGGTCAATGACGTGCTCAATAACCTGGCGGAGCGCTTCGGCCCGGACGATGCTCGTCAGGTGAAGCAGATCGAGTTGCGGACCAATCATGACGTGAAGGCGGTCGAGTACCTGATTGCCGAGCGCCTGGGCAATGATGCCGACCTCGGTAGAATCCGGCCGTTTCTGCACTTCGCCTGTACTTCCGAAGACATCAACAACATCGCGTACGCCCTGATGCTTCGGCATGGCCGGGACGATGTGCTTCTGCCCCAGTTCCGCCAGTTAGTGGCGGTCGTCGACACCATGGCGCGCAACCTTGCCGAAGTGCCGATGCTGGCCAGGACCCACGGTCAGCCCGCCAGCCCGACCACGATGGGTAAGGAACTTGCCAACAGTGCCTGGCGGCTCAAGCGCCAGCTGCAGCAACTGCGGGCGGTAGAGACGCTGGCGAAGATGAACGGCGCCGTGGGCAACTTCAATGCGCATCGCGTGGCGTATCCGGCTGTCGACTGGCCCGGCGTGTCCCGCCGCTTCGTCGAGTCGCTGGGCCTGGTCTGGAACCCCTACACCACCCAGATCGAACCTCACGACTGGATTGCCGAGTACTGTCATTGCCTGATCCGATGCAATGTGATCCTTCTGGACCTGGCCCGGGACTTGTGGGGCTACATTGCCATCGGGTACTTCCGCCAACGCAAGGTAGACACGGAAGTGGGCTCGTCGACGATGCCCCACAAGGTTAATCCCATCGATTTCGAGAATGCCGAGGGCAATCTCGGCGTCGCCAATGCACTGCTGGCACACTTCGCCGAAAAGCTGCCTGTCTCCCGCTGGCAGCGGGATCTGAGCGATTCGACCGTGCTGCGCAATCTTGGTGTGGCAGTGGGTCACAGTACCCTTGCCGTCCAGTCACTACTGACAGGTCTGCGCAAGCTCGAAGCTGACGCCCCGCGCATGCGGCTGGAACTGCAGGCAGCCTGGGAGGTCCTGGGCGAGGCCGTCCAGACCGTCATGCGCCGCCACGGGCACGCAGACGCCTACGAGCAGCTGAAGGCCCTTACGCGAGGTTCGCCTATTAACCGTGAATCCCTCACGGCGTTCCTGCGCTCCGTCGATCTGCCCGGGACCGAGCGCGAGCGCCTCCTGGCGCTGGCGCCCGAGGACTACACCGGCGACGCGGCCGTTCTCGCCCGCCAGGCCGCCGAGTCAGAGCCCTGAGACCCCGCCTGCGCGGCTCAGTCGTCGCTAAACGTGATCCAGTTGGCACTTCCCGCCGGGGCTGGCTTCGTACAATTCAGCGTGGCCGAGATCAACCCCCCAGACGGAATGCCGACGGAGCGAACCCAGGGTCGCCGCTGGGTGCTGGCAGCCAAGGAAGACACGCTCGCGGCCGCCATCGAGATCGCCCAGGTTGCCCAGCGGGGCCTCGCCATACTGACGCCGGACCTGGAGCCCGGTGTCTACGATCACGAGCGCTTTCTCGAAATCGTCAAACGTCTGGTCCTGGCCAAGCGCTTCGCCCGGGTTCGGGTGCTGATTGCTGAACCCCAGCGCACCATTCGCCTGGGCAATCGCCTGGTCGGCCTCGGCCGACGGCTGAATACCTACATCGAGTTTCGCAATGTTCACGAAGACTACCGGGAGCACCGTGAGGCGTTTCTGCTCGCCGATGACGTCGCCCTGCTCTACAGAATCAACCACGCGCGGTGGGAAGGCATTGCAGACACCTACGAGCCTGCCGTTGCCCGCCGCTACCTCAACCTGTTTGAGGAAATCTGGACGGCCTCCGAAACGTCCCAGGAACTCCGCCAGTTGCGCATCTAGCCGGGGGGGTGCAGCCCCTTGGTGAACGTGGCGAACCCTGATCCCCCCATCTCACTCACGGTTGCGGCTGTCGTTGAGCGCGACGGCATGTTCCTGCTCGTCGAGGAACGTATCGCTGGCCGGCTGGTGCTCAATCAACCGGCAGGACATGTGGAGAACGGTGAAACACTGCGGGCAGCGGTCATCCGGGAGACTCTCGAGGAAACCGCGTTCACCTTTGTTCCGGAGGCGATACTCGGGGTCTATCTGTGGGCGCGCGGCGCCGGCGGGCCACGCTTTCTCCGGGTTGCGTTCTGCGGTCGACTGACCACTCACGACCCCCGGCGAATGCTCGATACGGGCATAGAAAGGGTGCTGTGGCTGCCCCGTTCTGAACTCGTCGCGGGCGCCGGGCGGCTGCGCAGCCCGATGGTGCTCCGGTCTGTGGAGGACTTCCTGAGCGGCATCCGGCAGCCCATCGACCGCTGTGAAGCCATGACGCGGGACCAACTTTTGCTGCAGGCCCTCACGCTCTGAGGTTTCCCTGGGAAATCTCCAGCGGCTGCTAGACTTTGCGCCATGGCCGAGGCTCCCCAGAAACTGGTTATCGTCGGGCTTTCCGGTGGCGTTGATTCCGCCGTGGCCGCCCTGTGCCTCCTCCGGAATGGCTACTGCGTGCGGGGCTTGCACATGACGAACTGGGAGGACGCCAATGAGTACTGCACGGCGGGTACTGATCTGGCTGATGCACGGCGGGTCGCCGCAGATCTGGGCATCCCTTTGCATGAGGCCAACTTTTCCCACCAGTATCGTGCTGCAGTCTTCGAGGATTTTCTCCGGGAACTCGGCGCCGGTCGCACACCGAATCCCGATGTGGCCTGTAACAGGCACATCAAGTTTGGCGTGTTCCTGGAACATGCCACACGTCTCGGAGCCGATTTCATCGCCACGGGACACTACGCCCGTGTGACCCATGACCCGGAACCGCGGTTGTTCAGGCCCGCTGACCGGGACAAGGATCAGACGTACTTCCTCCACTCGATCGAGCGGGCGGCCCTGGCCAGGACGCTCTTCCCCCTGGGGGCACTTGAGAAACACGCTGTTCGCCGGCTCGCCCGCGAGTATGGGCTGGCCAATCACGCGAAGAAGGACAGCACAGGCATCTGCTTCGTCGGCGAGAGGCCGTTTCGCCAGTTCCTGGCAGAGCATGTGAGCGGGAAGCCGGGACCCATCCTCAATTCAGCGGGCCAGAAGGTTGGCGAGCACATCGGACTGCCGTTCTACACCCTGGGCCAGCGGGAAGGGCTGAAGGTCGGAGGACGGAATGACAGCCTGCAGTCTCCCTGGTTCGTTGCTGCCAAGGACCTCGCCGGCAACGCGCTGATCGTTGTTCAGGGCAGGGACCACCCGTGGCTGCTGCGGCGGGAGCTGCGCGCCGGCGAAGTTCGCTGGCTGGCCGGTGAGCCGGCCGGCCTCGATACCGGTCTCGAACTCCACGCGCGGATCCGGCACCGGCAGCTCCCGACCCGCTGCCACGTCCGCTCCGTCCCGGGCGGCCAGATCGAGGTCGTATTCGCCATGGCACAGCGGACACCAACTCCGGGTCAGTACCTGGTCCTCTATCGCGGGGAGGAATGCCTCGGTGGCGGCGTCATTCTGGAATCAGGCGAGATGCAGGCCGCTGCCCTGCCGGCCAATCTGGCCACGGCGTAGCTGGAATCGATCCGCTATAATTTGCATCTCGCGTCCGTCCTGATCCAGAGAGAAAAACCATGGCGAAAATGCTCGATGCAAAGACCACCTTGGCCGTCAACGGCACGGACTACGACATTTATGGCCTCGCCGCGGTCAAGGAGGGCCACGTCAGTCGCCTCCCCTACTCGCTGAAGATACTTCTGGAGAACTTGCTGCGCCATGCGGCGAGCGGCGATGTCCGGGCCGCAGATATCAGCGCCCTGGCGAACTGGGATCCCAAGTCAAAGGACGAACACGAGATAGCCTTCATACCGGCGCGCGTCGTACTCCAGGACTTCACGGGGGTGCCCGCCGTGGTGGATCTGGCCGCCATGCGCGATGCCGTGGTGAAGCTCGGCGGCAAGGCCGATGCGATCAACCCCTTGTCCCCCGCCGAACTGGTGATTGACCATTCGGTGCAGGTGGATAACTACGGAAGCCCAGGCGCCCTCGAAGCCAACACCGTCGTCGAGTTCTCGCGCAACCAGGAACGCTATGGCTTCCTTCGCTGGGGACAGGAGGCCTTCCGCAACTTCAAGGTCGTCCCACCCAACACGGGCATCGTCCATCAGGTCAACCTGGAGTACCTGTCCCGCGTCGTATTCAGTGTTGAGACCGAGGGGCGGCGCGTTGCTTACCCGGACACGGTCGTGGGCACGGATTCCCACACGACCATGATTAATGGTCTCGGCATCCTGGGCTGGGGCGTCGGCGGTATCGAGGCTGAAGCGGCCATGCTTGGCCAGCCGGTCACCATGCTCATACCCGAGGTCATCGGCGTCCGGCTCACGGGCCAGTTGCGCGAGGGCACTACGGCCACAGACCTGGTGCTCACGGTGACGGAAATCCTGCGCAAGAAGGGCGTCGTCGGCAAGTTCGTCGAGTTCTTCGGCGATGGGCTGTCAAACCTGCCGCTCGCCGACCGGGCCACCATCGGGAACATGTCGCCTGAGTTCGGCAGCACTGTCGCCATCTTCCCCATCGATGGGGAAACCATCCGCTACCTGGAACTGTCGGGGCGGCCAGCCCAGGAGATTGCGCTGATCACCGCCTATGCCAAGGCGCAGGGACTCTGGCGGGAGGACGGCCAGGCCGAGCCACTGTTCACTGACGTGGTCTCCCTCGATCTATCCACCGTCCAGCCCAGCATGGCGGGCCCGAGCCGACCCCAGGATCGCATTGGCCTGCGCAGTGTGGCTGCTGCTTACCGCAAGGTCGAAGCCGAGCAGACCGCCGACGGCAAGACGGGCACTGTCCCGGTGCGGGTAACGACCAAGGGTCAGACCTTCGACCTGGCCAATGGCTCGGTGCTGATTGCGGCCATCACCAGCTGCACCAACACCTCTAATCCTTACGTGATGATGGCTGCAGGCCTTCTCGCCCGGAACGCGATCCAGCGGGGACTGAGCACCAAACCCTGGGTAAAGACCAGTCTCGCGCCCGGCTCCCGCGTCGTGAGCAGCTATCTCGAGAAGTCGGGATTGCTGCAGTCCCTCAATGCTCTCGGTTTCAATATCGTGGGCTTCGGCTGCACGACCTGTATCGGCAATTCCGGCCCTCTGGATCCGCCCATCGAGAAGGCTGTGCGGGACGGCAAGCTGATTGGCTGCAGTGTCCTGTCCGGCAACCGGAACTTCGAGGGCCGCATTCACCCCCTGGTCCGCAACAACTTCCTGGCTTCACCGCCCCTGGTCGTTGCCTACGCCCTGGCCGGCAGCCTGCATATCGATCTGGCCACCGAACCCCTGGGCACGGGTAAGGATGGCCTGCCCGTGTACCTGAAGGACATCTGGCCTGGCCAGAAGGAAATCCAGGCCGTCGTCACCGGCAACCTCGACTCGGCAATGTTTCGGGCGAGCTACGCCAACGTGTTTGCCGGCGACAGCAACTGGAACTCGATCAAGGTACCGAAGGGTGACAGGTTTGCCTGGGCGGACGACTCCACCTACGTGCGCAACCCGCCCTATTTTGAGGGCATGACCCGCCAGCCCGCAGCCGTCACCGATATCTCCGGTGCGCGGGTGCTGGCAATGCTGGGGAACTCCGTGACCACGGACCATATTTCCCCGGCAGGCTCGATTGGCAAGGATACGCCGGCGGGTCGATACCTGATGAGCAAAGGCGTTCAGGTTTCTGATTTCAATCAGTATGGCGCCCGCCGCGGCAATCACGAAGTGATGATGCGCGGGACCTTTGCCAACATTCGACTGCGCAATCAGCTGGTTCCCGGCACGGAGGGCGGCCAGACGCTGCACCTGCCCAGTGGTGACCCGATGTCCATCTACGACGCCGCCATGCGCTACGCCGTCGACAAGGTTCCACTCGTGATCCTGGCAGGCAAGGAGTACGGCAGCGGCTCCTCCCGCGACTGGGCGGCCAAGGGGACCAAGCTGCTCGGTGTGCGGGCAGTGATTGCCGAGAGTTACGAACGCATCCACCGCTCAAATCTGATCGGTATGGGGGTGCTGCCACTGGAGTTTCACGCCGGCGATAGTGCCGCATCGCTCGGCCTTACTGGCCGCGAGGTCTTCGATGTCTCGGGACTTGATGCAGGTCGTGCCCGGGAAGTGACCGTAGTCGCTCATCGGGGAGACGGGACCCAGCAGAGCTTCCGGGCCCGGGTGCGCATCGACACGCCCAAGGAGGGCGAGTACTTCGCTCACGGTGGCATCCTGCACTATGTCCTTCGGCAGCTTGCAGCGGCGGATACGGCGGCCTAGTGGAGACGTGCCCGATCTCATTGACGTCGGCGCGAACCTCACCCACGACAGCTTCCGGGACGACCTTCCGGAGGTCATCGCTCGGGCCGCCGAGAGCGGGGTTCGGCGCCTGATTGTTACCGGGACCAGCCTGGCAGCATCTGAATCTGCCGTGGCCCTCTCCCGCTCGATGCCAGGAAGGCTGTGGGCTACGGCCGGCGTCCACCCCCACGCGGCGGCCGACTTTGACGATGCGGTCGAGGAGGCAGTGAAGCTTCTGCTCAGCGATCCGCGGGTAGTCGCGGCCGGCGAGTGCGGACTGGACTATTACCGGGACTATGCCCCGCGGGAGGTCCAGTGGCGGGCTTTTGCCCGACAGCTGGAACTCGCAGCGACCAGCGGCAAGCCGCTATTTCTGCATCAACGCGACGCCCACGCGGACTTCCTCGCCCTGCTGCGGGAGCAGGGCTCCCGACTGCCGGGAGGTGTCGCCCACTGCTTCACCAACGGGCCGGTCGAGGTGGCGGACTACCTGAGTATCGGCCTGTACATCGGCATCACGGGCTGGATCTGTGACGAGCGCCGGTCCAGCGAGTTGCGCGCCGCTGTCGCCTGCATCCCGCTCGACCGGATCGTCGTGGAGACCGACGCCCCCTACCTGCTGCCGAGAAGTCTGCGGCCCTTGCCGCGCAGTCGGCGAAACGAACCGGCAACGCTTCCTGAGGTCGTCCGGACCCTCGCAGGCTGCATGGGGCACACCCCTGAGGTGGTAGCCGAGGCCACCACCCGCAACGCTGAAACACTCTTCGGGCTCAGCTCCGGTCTTCAGTAAGCAGGTTACCCATGCGCGCGGCGATCGCTGACTGGCGCAGGCGCTCCCAGGCCAGCTGATACGCGTCCGGGCTGGTGCTGGCGCTGGACGCCTCCTTCTCCAGTTCCTGCAACAACGAATCCAGGAGGGTCACGCTCCGGGGCTGGCCTTTGCTAAAGCGGGCCCGGCCCGTAAAGCCGACGAAGCCCATTACCGGCACCTCCGGCGTGAGCCGCTTGACCGCAGCCACCCGGTCCCAGAGTCCGGGCTGGGGGTTTGCGAAGGTGAAGCGGCGGTTATCAGCAATGACCGTCCAGTCCTGCATGCCTTCGCTGCCAAAGACATGGCCTTCAACGTCCTTGATGTCGATGACCAGGATGCCCCGCGCCGTAAGCAGGGCGTACTGCAGCTGAATCTCCTCGCCGTTGCCGTCGGGAATGATGAAGTTAGCCAGCACTCCACGGCTGGCATCCCGGAGGCGACGGTCGATGTTCCGACGCCGGCGCTGACGCACCCTCCAGTACCATCCGGCGGCAACCAGGGCCAACGCGACCAGGACGACCACAAGAAGCAGCAAGCGACCTTCAGTAAACGGCATGACGCTGTCCAGCATGGGCTAGAGCCTGGCAGCCAGAGCATCGAGCTCGGGAGGAATGGTGTCAAAGTGGGCCGGCCTGGTGAGCAGCTCCATGAGCTCAGCAGGCGGCTCCACCGCAGTACCCAGCAATGGCTCAACGATGGTGTCGAACTTGGCGGCGTGAGCCGTGGCAACGACCGCCCAGTCGCGTCGGGTCCGCTCCACCTCTGGCAGCTCCCGGTAAACGCGCAAGCCAGCAGCAGTGTGCGGGCACCACGGCAGGCCGTGCCTGCGGAACTCGTCCACGATGGTGCTGCGAATCTCGGCGTCAGACACCGGAACGGCCGAGACTTCCTGCCGGAGAGCATCAACATCTGCGCACAAAGCCTGAAGACGTTCCATGTTGCTCGGATTGCCCACGTCCATCGCGGACGCGAGCGTCGGGACACTCGCCCGGGGCAGCCACTGCCCGGTGGCCAGATAGTCGACGATAGTGGCGTTGGCATTTGTGGCGAGGACGATCCGGTCGATGGGCAGTCCGACCCGACGTGCCCAGACGCAGGCAAAGCCGTTACCGAGGTTCCCCGTCGGCACGATGAAACTCAGGGGTCGCCCCGAAGCCCGCCAGTGCCTGAGGCTGGCGAGAGCGTAATAAGCGGCCTGAGGCAGGAGACGCCCCACGTTGATGCTGTTGGCGGAACACAAGCTGTGACGGGACCTGAGCCCGGCATCGGCAAAGGCCGCTTTGACCAGGCGCTGGCAATCGTCAAACTCGCCCCGGACAGCGAGCGACACCACATTGCCGCCCCAGCAGGTGAGCTGGTGCTGCTGGCGGGGCGACACGCGCCCCTCCGGAAACAGAACGACGACCCGCGTGCCCGGCCGGCGGTAATAGGCAGCTGCCACAGCACCGCCAGTGTCCCCGGAGGTAGCTACCAGAACGGTTACGGGCGCCGTCGCGAACACGCCGTCTCTGATGATGTGCTCCATGCAGTGGGCAAGGAAGCGCGCCCCCACATCCTTGAAGGCGGCCGTCGGCCCGTGGAACAACTCCAGGATCGAAAGAGCGCCGGGGGACGCTTCCAGTTGCCGCAGCGGCAACGGAAAGTTCAGAGCCGCCCGGCAGACTTCCTCAAGGCGGTTTGCCAGCGAAGATCCGGCGAAGAACGGCTTGAGAAAGGTCGTCGCCACGTCAGGAAAAGCCTCCAGCGTGGAAAAATCACCAGGAGCACAGCCGGGCAGCACCTCGGGGACATAGAGGCCACCGTCAGCGGCGGTCCCGCCCATGATGGCAGTTTCTAAACCGACGGCCGGGCTGCCACGGGTACTCACGTAGCGCATGGTGGAAACCTAGAGCGCCGCGCCGAGGTAGGTTGAGAGTCGCAGGATATCGGCGAAAACCCCGGCGGCGGTCACGGAAGGTCCGGCCCCCGGCCCCTGCACGACCAGCGGGTTCTCGCTATAGCGGGCTGACGCGTACCGGACGATGTTGTCGGTGAGGTTGATGTTGGCAAAGGGGTGCCGGCGGCCCAGAGATTCGAGGCGCACCGTCGCCGTACCCGAACGGCGGTCCAGCCGGCCCACATAACGCAGCACCTGATCAGCCTCGTTGGCCCGGGACCAGCGCTCTGCCATCGCCTGGTCGTGGGCCCCCAGAGCGCCGAGGAAGTCATCCGCACTTCCCCCCTCCAGCCCGACCGGAATCAGACTCTCCACCGACAGGTCACGCATCTCCAGCCGCATGCCCATCTCACGACCGAGAATGATCAGCTTCCGGGCCACGTCGAGTCCGGACAGGTCATCCCGCGGATCCGGTTCCGTGTAGCCTGCATCCCGTGCCTCCCGAACGATGGTGGAAAACGGCTTGGTGCCATCGAAGACGTTGAACAGGTAGGCCAACGTACCTGAGAAAATTCCCTCGATACTCCGGATCTCGTCGCCTGTTTCCCGGAGGTCGCGGAGCGTTCCAAGGATGGGCAGCGCGGCACCGACCGTGGTTTCGTAGAGAAACCGGGTGTTGCTGCGCCGACGAACCTCGTGCAGTTGGTCGTACATGCTCAGCGGGCCGCTGGGTGCCTTCTTGTTTGGCGTAACCACATGGACTCCGCCACCAAGCCATTCCATGTACCGTGCCGCGACATCCTCACTGGAACTGCAGTCAACGACGACCGCATGGGGCAGATGCTCAGCATGAACATGATGAGTGAACTGGGCCCAGTCGAGCGGCACGGAGGATTTTTCGAAATCCTCGCGCCACGTGGCCAGATTGATGGCGCGATCGCTCAGCAGCATCCGCCGGGAACCCGCGATGGCCCGCACCCGCAGATCGAGATTGAACTGGGACTTCAGGCGCGGGAGTTCGGTGGCCATCTGTTTCAGCAGCACCTGCCCCACGTTCCCCGGCCCGATCAGGCCAATGGAGATGGTCTCGGCCGAAAGGTAGAAGCCTGAATGCACGGCGCGAAGCGCGCGCGTGGAATCCTGGCGGGCCACAACCGCAGAAATGTTCCGCTCCGAAGAGCCCTGGGCAATGGCCTTCACATTGATGCCGGCACTACCCAGAGTGCCGAGAAAGCGGCCGGCAACCCCGGGCATTCCCGCCATGCCGTCACCAACCACGGCAATTACGCTGCAGGGATTCTTTATCGTGATGCTCTGCACGAGTCCTTGTTTCAACTCCGCGGCAAAAGCGCGCTGCACCACCCGCTCTGCCTCCGCTGCCATCCGGCTGGGCACGCCAATGCAGATTGAGTGCTCGGAACTGGCCTGGGAAATGAGAATGACGGAAATCCCCGCCTCCCGGAGCGCGCCGAACAGGCGATCGGCCGTGCCGGGCACACCAATCATCCCGGCGCCCTCGATATTCAGCAAGGCCACATCGTCAACGGCAGTCACGCCCTTGATCGGCTGGCTGGAATCGGAGTTCGGCCCGATGAGGGAGCCCGGTAAAGACGGGTTGAAGGTATTGCGTATCCAGATGGGAATCGACCGCTGGACGGCGGGGGACATGGTCTGCGGGTGTATGACTTTGGCCCCGAAGTACGCCAGCTCCATGGCTTCGCTGTAGGACAGGGAGCTGATGATGGCCGCCTCGGGCACGCGGTTGGGATCGGCGCTCATCACACCGTCCACATCGGTCCAGATCGTGATCTTCTCGGCGTCCAGCAAAGCCCCGACGATGGACGAGGAAAAATCACTGCCATTTCTGCCGAGGGTCGTCGGCAGGCCGTTGCGCTCACTGGCAATGAACCCCGTGACCACGGCAATACCGACCGTAGTTTCAGTGAAGATCCGGCGCGCATTGGCCCTGGATTCTTCCCACTGAACGGCCGGCCCCATCTCTCCCCGCTCAATGATGATGAGATCCCGGGCATCGACCCAGTGCACCGGGCGGCCGGGAGCCTCGGACTGGGCGCGCTCGGTCAGGTAAGCGGCCAGCAGCCGCGAGGACCACAGTTCGCCGTAACCGGCAATCAGGTCCCGGCTGCGTTCCCCCGCCTGGCGGACCAGCGCAATGGCCCGCAAAACGTCCCGCACGTCGGCCAGATCCGCGGTGAAGACCTTCAGGATCTCGTCAGCAGACGGCTTTTTCCTGAGCAGCGCTGTGACGGTGGCGCGATACCGGGTGGCAATGGCCTCCATGCGGGAGGCCACGTCCGGCGAGGACTGCTCGGCAGCCGAAACCAGGCCCAGAAGCGCATCCGTGGTCTTGGCCATAGCTGAGACCACGACGGCCTGCCGGGAGACGGCCTCGTCCAGCAGTATGTCTGCTACCCGGCGAAAACAGTCCGCATCGCCAAGGCTGGTGCCCCCGAATTTGTGGACCTGCCAGGTACCGGGATGGGTCGAATTCTGCAGCTTGGAAACCATGGATGAGCCATCAAGGGGTCAGGAAAAACGGCGGCCAATCATACCCGTTCTGAACTGCGGCTACAGCGACCAGACTACCGCCCGGGGGCGTGGGCTAGTATCTTCTCGCGATGGCCAGAATATTCATCGCCGCTATTGAGTCCCAGCGGGACCGGACTGATCTGGAAAGGTCCGTCGCCGCGCCCATCGAGCGCCAGCTCATCATCCGCAACTTCAGTGACGCGACCTATCCGGAACTCATCGATATCGAGCGGCGTGGCCACGGCTTCTATGCCTGGGGGCTCCGGGGCACCCCACAAAACATTGAAAACTGGTTCCAGATGAACGTGGGGGATTTCGTCCTTCTGGGCCAGAAGGACGCCTACAGGCACTACGCGAAGGTTCTCGGTCGCTACGAGAACCCCAAGGCGGCTCGCGCGATCTGGGGTACCGAGACCCCGGACGACCAAGCGCGGGAGTACCTCTTCTTCCTCTCCGAGCCCATTGCGCTGGGCCTGCCCTTCAGCGAGATGGCCGATTACCTGACCGTCGAGTTTACCGAGATAGCCCAGGTACCCGCAGAAGCCATGGACCGGATCGAGGCCGATTTTGGCAGCGTCGAGCGCTTCGCTCGTCAGCGACTGCTGAATACTGGCGTAGGAGGCCCGATCCTGGACATGAGCGGCATGATCCGGATCTCTGAACGGGACATGGCGAGACTGCAAGTCAGCGAACCGCAGAATAGCAAGGACGGACGACAATCCATCATCGATACCATCATCAAGAGGCGCGGCCATCCCCACTTCCGCAATGCACTGCTGCAGGCTTACGAATCCCGGTGCGCCATCACCAGCTTCAACGCGGTCGATGCGCTCGAGGCCGCCTGCATTGTGCCGTTCAGGGGGAAATTCACCCACCACCCTTCCAATGGGCTCCTTCTGCGCTCGGATATTCACGCCCTCTTCGACCTCGGGAAGATCGCGATCGACACCGGCAGCATGTCTGTGGTCCTGACAGATGATCTGATGCAGACCAGCTACCGGCTCCTTGCGGGCCGTCCGCTGCGCTACCCGAAGGAAGAAGACCAACGGCCGAGCAACGAGGCGCTGGACCTGCACCGCCGACTCGCCGGACTTTGATCCCAGGCCGGTATACTGCCGCTCATGCTGAAGACACCTGCAGAGTTTCTTGCCTGGCCCAATCGTGCGATCTCGCTCCTCGGCATGTCCGGAGTGGGCAAGACGACCCTGGCCAACAAGCTGCCCCGCTCCACGTGGTTCCATTACTCAGGCGACTACCGCATCGGCACCAAGTACCTCGAGGAGCCGATCCTCGACAACATCAAGCGGCAGGCCATGCAGGTGGAGTTCCTTCGGGGTCTGCTGCGCAGTGACTCTATCTACATCGCCAGCAATATTACGGTGAACAACCTGGAACCTGTGGCCACGTTTCTGGGCAAGATTGGCACGCCCGGCCGGGGAGGCATCTCCATGGAGACCTTCAAGCTCCATCAGCGCCTGCACGGTTCGGCTGAAGTCAGTGCCATGAGAGACGTCGCGGACTTTATCGTCAAGGCCAAGGACATCTACGGCTACGACCACTTCCTCAATGATGCGGGTGGCAGCCTCTGTGAGCTCGACAACCCCGAGATGCTCAAGGTGCTCACCGATCACACGCTGATCCTTTACCTCCGTGCTGGCGACGACATGGAGCATGAGCTTATCCGGCGGGCGGTTGCCAATCCCAAGCCCCTCTATTACCGGGACGATTTCCTGGACAGGGAGATGAAGACC
>JBBQJK010000006.1:0-15728 GCA_038325835.1 Gammaproteobacteria bacterium | reverse complement strand
ACGCCATGGGCCGTACCAATGTAATCGGAAAAGCGCTGCTCAAAGTTCTCGACGACGGGTCCAAGCACGTAGCTGGAGCCCTGCAGTACAGCCTGGATAGCGGCGTCGATCTCCGTTTTCAGGGCGAGATAGCCGGCCGTGGGATTCGCCGTGTGGAGCATCAACTGCTGTCCAGGATCTCGGCGAGGTAGCTGCCGTAGGAGTTCCTGGGCAGGGACATAGCGATCGCCCGCAGCTGCTCCCGGGTGATGAAGCCCTGGCGCCAGGCAATCTCCTCGAGGCAGGCCACCTTGAGTCCCTGGCGTTCCTCCACGGCCTGCAGGAATGAACCCGCCTGAATCAGCGACTCGTGGGTGCCCGTATCAAACCAGGCGTAGCCGCGGCCGAGGCGGGTGACCGCCAGCGCCCCGAGGTCCAGATAAGCCTGGTTGATGCTGGTGATCTCCAGTTCGCCCCGGACTGACGGCTGCACCCGCCGGGCGATGTCGCTGACCCGCTGATCATAAAAGTACAGCCCGGTGACGGCATTCCGGGAGCGCGGTGCGACCGGTTTCTCCTCGATGGAGACCGGCTTGTCCTGCGCATCGAGTTCAACCACGCCGTAGCGCGACGGATCACGGACGGTGTAGCTGAAGATTCTTGCGCCGCCGGTCGACACGTCAACCAGCTGCCGCCGGGATTCGGTGAGCAGGCTGATGAGGCCATCACCATAGAAGATGTTGTCCCCGAGGATCAGTGCGCACACGTCTCCGGCGATGAAGTCAGCGCCGATGATGAAGGCGTCGGCCAGGCCGCGGGGTTGATCCTGGATGGCATAGCTCAGAGCGATGCCCAGGTGCTCGCCGTTGCCGAGCAGGCGCTTGAAAAGCGCCTGCTCCTCCGGGCGCGTGATCAGCAGGATGTCCCGGATGCCCGCCAGCATGAGCGTGGACAGCGGGTAGTAGATCATCGGCTTGTCGTAGACGGGCAGCAGGTTCTTGCTCACCACCTGGGTGAGCGGGTACAGGCGGGATCCCGAGCCGCCGGCGAGGATGAGGCCATTCACACCGATGCTCCGAGGCCCAGGCGTTCCCGCCGATAGCTCCCGTCCTGCACGCGCCGGCACCAGTCCCGGTTGTCGAGATACCAGCGCACGGTCAGCCGCAGCCCGGACGCCAGGGTTTCAGAGGGCATCCAGTCCAGCTCCCCACGGATACGACTACTGTCCACGGCGTAGCGCCCGTCATGGCCGGGCCGGTCTGGCACATGGGTGATCAGGTCCTCATACCGGGCCACCCCGGCGGGCTTCTTCGGCTGCATTTCCTCGAGAAGGTCGCACAGGTGGCGCACGAGGTCCATGTTGCGCGTCTGGTTTCCCCCCGCAATATTGTAGGACTCGCCAATCGAGCCGCCCGTCAGGACCTTGAGCAGCGCCCGCGCGTGGTCTTCAACATAAAGCCAGTCGCGGATCTGGTCCCCGGCGCCGTAGACGGGCAGCGGCCGGCCCTCCAGGGCGTTGAGAATCATCAGGGGCAGCAGCTTTTCCGGGAACTGGCAGGGTCCGTAGTTGTTGGAGCAGTTGCTGATCAGTACGGGGAGTCCGTAGGTGCGGTGCCAGGCGCGCACGAGATGATCGGCGCCCGCCTTGCTGGCGGCATAGGGAGAACTGGGATGGTAGGCAGCCGTTTCGTCGCAGGCCTTTTCCCCGGGCGAGAGGTCACCGAACACCTCATCCGTCGACACGTGGTGAAACCGGAAGCGGGAGGCCCCGGGTTTCGGAAGCCCTTGCCAATAGGCCCGGGCCGCTTCCAGCAGCGTGCAGGTGCCGAGCACGTTCGTGCGGATGAAGTCGCCAGGCCCGTCGATGGACCGGTCCACGTGGGTCTCCGCCGCCAGGTGCAATACGGCGTCCGGCTGATGTCGGGCGAAGACCCGGTCGAGGCCCGCCCGGTCGCCGATGTCCAGGTGCTCGAAAAAGTAGCGGCCGCTGTCCGCCACGGGGGCCAGGGACTCCAGGTTGCCCGCGTAGGTCAGCTTGTCCACGTTGACGACGCTGTCGGGCGTCCTGTCGATCAGGTGGCGAATGACAGCGGAACCGATGAAACCCGCGCCGCCGGTGATGAGAATCTTCATGGGCCTGACGATCGCGGACCGGTAGGGAACTGGGCCAATAGGTTATTCTCCCGCCGCCCGAAAGATAAGAGGGGGACGTAGTGCGCGAGACGGGACCGGCAGACCTTCGCGGCGACATGTTGCTGATTGCCGGTCTGGTGCTGCTGTCGACGGCCCTGTACGCGTGGCGGCTCGGTTTCTACAGTGATGACTGGGCGATCCTGAGCTTCCTCAAGGCTGCCGACGACCAGTCCTTGTTCGGCATCCTGCGCCTCGCCTTCGACTTCATTCCCTACCGACCCGGGCAGGCAGCAAACCTGGGCGGGTTGTACTGGCTGTTCGGCGTGGATCCGCTGGGTTATCACGTGGTCAATGCGCTGGTGCTGGCGGGGGCCGGCGCCGCATTCTGCCTCGTGCTGCGCGAGTTCGGCCAGTCACGACTGATAGCTTTGGCGATCCCCCTGGTTTTTCTCTGCCTGCCGCACTTCGCGACGAACCGGTTCTGGTACTCGGCGTTTGCCGTTCCGCTCTGCACGCTGTTCTATCTGCTGAGTGTCTACGCCGACCTTCGTGTGGTGCGCCCCGGTGGCCTGCGGCGGGCAACATGGAAAACAGTGGCCGTTGCCACGATGCTCGCCAGCATCCTCACCTATGAAATATGGTTGCCTCTGTTCTTCCTGAGCCCGGTGCTGGTCTGGTACCGGAGCCGACAGCAGCCGGTGGCCGAACTCGCCACGCAACCCCGGGTCGGGCTCACCAGCCGCGAAGTACTGTGGCTGGGTGTGCCGACCGTCCTGACCATCCTTGCGGTGACTGTCTACAAGGTCCTGGTGACGACCCGGCTCAAGGCGGCAACAGTGACCGAGCATGTGACCTGGTTCTGGGCACTGCTGCGGGATGCCGGAGTGACTGCGGTCGCTGGTGATTTCGGCTTCCAGTTACCCTCAACACTCATGGATATTGCCCGGTATTACCCTGACGGGCGGCTTGCCAGCCTGGCGATCCTGTGTGGTGCCATCGTACTGGTCGCACTGGTGCGCGCGGACGAACGATCGGGTGGTGTCGAACTGCAATCCCGGCCGATGCTGGTGCTCATCGGTCTCGGCAGCTTCCTGTTCCTCGCCGGCTATGGAATCTTTCTTGGTAGTTTCAATGCCGCCGTATCGAGCACCGGGGCCAACAACCGCACGGCCATGGCTTCGTCGGCCGGTCTCGCGTTTGTCATCGTTGGCCTCACCGGCTGGATCAGCTCCTGCCTTAGGCCGGGCCGCGGGCGGGTGCTCTTGTTCGCCGGAGCACTGGCAGTGACCTGCGCTATCGGCGTCCTGATCATCAACACGGTGGCAACCTTCTGGATCGCGGCCAGCGAGCGGCAGCAGCAAGTGCTCGCAACCTTGCGGGAGCAGGTGCCCGAACTGCCACCGGGCACCAACCTGCTGCTGGACGGTGTCTGCCCGTATGTGGGGCCTGCGCCTGTTTTCGAGACCTGGTGGGACGTTACAGGTGCGCTGCGCATGCTCTACAACGATCCGTCCCTGGCCGGCGACGTGGTCACCCGCAAGGTCAGTCTGCGGGAGGATGGCGTCTACACCCGCATCTACGGCGACCTGCGTGGCCCCTATCCCTACTCGACGCTCGTGGTCTTCAACGTTGAGCGCGGGGTACTCACGCCGCTGCCGGGACCGTTCGCGGCGCGCCGCTATTTCCAGCTAAACAACCCCACAGGAGAGGGCAACTGTCGTCCCTCTGCGGAGGGCGTGGGTGAAGCGCTCTTTGTGCCGGGTGCGCCGCCCGTCATCTTCCAGCGGCTAGCCGACTAGCACCAACGCGGGTTCTACCTGGGCAATCCGCGCGAAGTCGCCATCCTCGTGCAGCAGCGGTTGCCCCGCCTCGATCGCGCAACAGGCGATCAGGCAGTCGTTGCCGCTCCCGGGCGTCAAACCAGCCCAGCGGCAGCGGGCGTACAAGTGCGCAGCGTTTCGCACCAGTTGCCGCGAATCAGCCGGCACAAACCGGGGCAGGGTCAGAAAGGCCCGTTCGAGGCGCAGGAAGTCCCGGTGGCTGCTGGCGCCGCGCAACACTTCCAGCAGAACCATATCCGGTAGCTGGATCTGTTCTCGTCGTGCCAGGGCGGACGCCAGCCGGCGCGCCCCGGGGGAGCCTGTTCCGCGCAAATGAGCAATCCACACGGAGCTGTCGACGATCACTGGCGTGCCGGTCGCTTCCGGACTGGCTTCCGGACTGGCTTGCCGACGCGATAGGTTCCGGCCGCCTCTGCCCCCAATGCTGCCGACCTGTCGCCCGCCTTCGGATCGTAGCCGGGATCTATGCTGCCGCTACCAGCCAACTTGAGCAGCGCGGCGTAGTCCGGCTTGCTCACATACTCCCGCAAGGCGATGTCTACCACCTCACGCATGGTCGTCGAGCCCGCCTTCTTCATGGCGCGCGCGATCAACTTTGGATCGAGAACGATGTTGGTGCGCATGGGCTATACACCTCCAATGTGTATCGCTAGGATACAAAGGCAGGCGGGCGTACCGCAAGTGACGCCATCCGGCCCTTTGGCGGAGAAACGCCGCGGAGAGGAGGCGGTAGAGACTTAGGTGGCGGCGGGCTGGCCAGCAGCCGACGTCGCGGGAATCGGCGGGCGCCGGCTGGAACCGCCGCCCGATATGTCCGGGACCTTGATCGTGAAGGCGTAAATGCTCAGTGCGCTGAGGCCAATCGCGCCAACGATCATCGGTCCGTGATGACCGACGTGGGTGTAGATCTGGGTGCCGACGATGGGACCCAGGATGGCTCCAAGTGTGTTACCCGCGCCCAGGAAGCCGGCGGTCGCCCCCTGTTCCCAAGGCTCCACACACAGGCTCGCGCTGCCGTTGATCCCGGGGTTGGCGCAGGCGAAGGAGATCCCGAGAACCCCGAAACCTATGGCCATCACCACCAGGTTCGGCGCGTTGCCGATGATAATGAGCGCCAGGACAAAGAAGGGGCCCAGGAGCCGGAGCAGCGTCTGGGGCTTCACCTTGATGGCCTGCAACACGCCGATCTGCACGACGACGATCATGGAGGCCATGCTGATCAGCATCAGACTCGATTGCCGCACGAGAGTCTTGGGATCAGTAACGCCGTACTCGTCCTGGAGGTAGAAGCTCAGGATGATCTGCAGTGCCATGAACGTCAGGAAGAACCCGAACCACATGATGAGGAACGGCCGCAGGCGGCGGTCATTCAGCTTCATGGCGACCTTGCTGCGGGGATCCGCGTGCCGCACCGGTTCCTGCAACAGAAACCAGGCCATCACGGCCCCGCCAATGCCGATGGCCGCCGCCACGTACATCGGCACCAGGGGGCCGAAGAAGGCGAGGACTCCCGCCAGCACCGGGCCCAGGACTGAACCCATGCCATTGGCGGCGCCGATGATGGCGAGACCCCGGCCCCGGTTCTGGATGTCGGTGACATCGACCATGTAGGCCGTGGCCGCCGGGTAGATGGCGGAAGCGGCAGCGCCATAGCTGGCCCGGACCACTGCGAAGAGCACCAGCAGCCAGAACCCCGTCAGGATGCCACTGACTCCCAGCTGGAGCACGAGGGCTACTAGCAGGGTGCCGATCGCCGCCCCTGTGATCCCGATCAGGAACACGGGCTTGCGCCCGATGACGTCGCTGCGCTTGCCCCAGTAAGGCGCACCAAAGATCAGGGGCAGGCTCGCCAGGGTCAGGGCAATGCCAAAGGACTCAGGGGTGAAGCCGACCTGCCGGGCCAGCGGCGTGACGATGATGAACGTCAGGGACTGGCCGATGGCGAAGAGCAGCACGCCGAGGCCCAGAAGGAGTCGCGCTTGCGCCGGAGCCTGGCCGGGAGTGTCAGTCATTGGAATTCCATGCAGGGGCTGCAGTGCACGTTCGCTGCAGGATGGCAGCCGGATGCTGGGGCTATTGTCCTACGGCGGCCTCGCCGGGAGCGGAGCGGGGGCCACTCCTGTCCGCAGGGAGGGCGAAGGCGGTGATCTGGTCCCCCGGCTTCTGATAGACGAAGGCATGCCCGCCAGAAGCAATCACGACGAACTGGCGGCCACCCACCGCATAGCTCATGGGCAGGGCGAAGGCCCCGGTAGGCAGCCTGGCTTCCCAGAGTTCCCGGCCGGTGGCGGTGTCGAAGGCGCGGAAGCGGTCGTCGCCGGTCGCACCGATGAACGTGAGGCCCCCAGCCGTCAGCATCGGGCCGCCAAAGGTGGGCGTTCCCCAGGCCAGCGGCAGCGGCAGGGAAACTGGCGCTGCCATCGGTGGCGGCAGGCTGTGGTCCCAGACGCCCAGCGTCGACTTCCACAGGATGGTACCGGCCTGCAGGTCCACCGCCACCAGTTGCGCGTAGGGCGGGGCGGTGCAGGGCATCTGGTTGGTAGGGGACAGCAGCGCGGCCTGCTTGACCGCATAAGGCGTCCCGAGCAGCCGCACCGGCGCGCCGAGCATGTTTTCCTGCATGGAGCGGCGCAGGCCGTCCGCTTCAGCAGCGGGCAGGACCTTCGCGTAGTGGCCGAGCCGGATGACGTTCGTCACCAGAATCCGGGACCGGGGATCGACGGCGACGCCGCCCCAGTTCACCCCTCCGGCGCTGGAGGGCCACATGATCGTGCCCTCGAAGGAGGGCGGCGTAAAAATCCCGCCATAGCGGAAATCTCCGTAGGCCGCCCGGCAGGCGCTCCGCTCCCAGGGCGTCATGCCCCAAAGGTCCGCGGCCGTGAAATTTTGCGGCACCAGTGCCGGCGGCTTCACCGGGAAGGGCTGCGTCGGCGAGAGCACTTCCCCGGGGACGCCGCCCTGGGGCACTGGCCGTTCCTCGATCGGGAAGAAGGGCTCGCCCGTCTCCCGGTTGAAGATGTAGAGCATCCCCGTTTTAGTGGCCTGAATGACCGCCGGGAACGGGCGGTCCTCCCGGGTCAGTTCGATCAGGGTCGGCTGCGCGGCGTTGTCGTAGTCCCAGACGTCGTGATGCACGGTCTGAAAATGCCAGACCACCTCACCCGTGGAGCCGCGCAGGGCAACGATGGAGTTCGCGTAGTGGTTGTCGCCGGGTCGCGTGCCACCGTAAAAGTCGGGTGAAGGCCCCGAGGTGGGCAGGAACAGCAGGTCCCGGCCCTCGTCGGCGCTCATGACGCCCCAGACGTTGCCGGCACCCGTGTTGGCTGCGGCCTCGGGCGTCCAGCCCGCGTAGGCCGGATCGGCAGGGCTGCGGGGCACCGGGTCGAAGGTCCAGCGCGGGGCACCGGTACGGGCGTCGAAGGCCCGCACCGAACCGTTGGGGGCATTGGCACGGTTGAAGTCGCGCACGGACGTGCCGAGAGCCACCACGTCGTTGATCACCGTGGGCGGCCCCGAGAACTTCACTTCGCCTTTCACGGCAGGGGGTTGTGCGTTCAGCACCGTTGGCTCGATAGCCACGCTGCCTGCCCTGCCGAAATCCGGGCAGAGCTTGCCGGATGGGGCATCGAGGGCCACCAGCTGCAGGTCGTGCGTCGCGAGGAAGACCCGATAGCGGCAGAACGCGCCCGCCGGCGCCTGCCGGTCTTCCCACCAGGACACACCGCGACAGTTGGCGAAACCGGGGCTCTTCAGGCCCTCCGGGTCTTCGGGAGTGGCATAGCCGCCGATCCGGGACTGGGGGTCGAAGACCCAGCGTTCAGTGCCGCTGGCCGGATCGAGCGCCACCACCCGGCCGAAGGGCGTGCAGATCATCAGGTGCCCGCCTGCGGCGGCCGGCAGCAGGATCGGATTGACCTGCACCTTGTACACCGCCGTGTGCAGGGCTGGATGCCGTTCCAGTTCACCGGTGTGGTATTGCCAGGCGACCTCCAGCTGCCCGACATTGCCGGTGTTGATCTGCTTCAGTGCCGAGAATTTCTGGCCACCCGCATCGCCGCCGTAATGCTGCCACTCCTGCGCGTGGCCGGGGCCAGCCAGGACCAGCAGCGCCAGTAGCGTGACGGCCAGGTTGCGAATCTACTTGGCCTCGACCTCGGCGGTCGAGCCTACTGGCGCTCCTGCAGGCTCCCGATGACGGGTCGGGGTCGGGAGGCCCACCAGCCGCGCTGGCAGTGGCAGAGCGCTGACCAGCGACAGGCAGATCGCCGCAATGTATGGCACCGTCTGGATGAGCAGCACGAGGACCCACACCGCCCGGTCCGGACTGCTCATGGCGTCGATTTCACTGACACCCCAGGCCGCCAGCAGGAGTGCGAGGCTAATCAGCCACTCTTCCCGGGCGCAGGCCAGCGCCTTCAGAAGCGCGTGACGGGGCGCCTGCTTGGGTGTGCGAAAGAAAGGTTTGTCGGACGTCACAATACCCGCCAGGACGGCGACGCCCACCGTGTGGGAGAGCGCGAGCCCGGACAGCGCGGCAGCCGCAATCTGGCGCGGACCGGCGCCGACACAGGTGCGATACAGGTCGACCAGCTTCACCAGCTTGAACGCGAACAGGGACAGGGGCAGTACGGAGAAGATGATCAGCGGCGGATCCACGGCCTGGGGTGCAAACACCATGGCGATCGACCAGGCGAGCGCCGCGAAATTGAAGACCAGATTCAGGCCGTCGGCCACCCAGGGTAGCCAGCCGGCGAGAAAGTGATAGCGCTGCCCGGGGGTCAGCGCCGGATCCCGCCAGCTGAACAGGACCCCCGCGTGCCGCCGCAGGATCTGCATGGCGCCGTACGCCCACCGGAAACGCTGCTGGCGGAAATCCGTGAAGGTATCGGGCATCAGGCCCTTGCCGTAGGAGCGGGGAATGTAAGTGGCTTCCCAGCCCTGCTCGAAAAGCCTCAGGCCGAGTTCCGCGTCCTCCGTGATGCACCACTCGGCCCAGCCACCCGAGGTCTCCAGGGCCGTCCGCCGGACGAGAGTCATGGTGCCGTGCTGGATGATCGCGTTGCGCTCGTTGCGCGTCACCATGCCGATATGGAAGAAGCCCGCGTACTCGGCGTAGCAGCTGGCCTTGAAGGCACTACCCAGCGGATCGCGATAGTCCTGGGGCGCCTGCACGATGGCCAGCCGTGGGTTCGCGAAGGCGGGTACCAGATCCCGGAGCCAGTTGCTGGCAACCCTGTAGTCACTGTCGATGACGGCCACGATGCTGGCGTCCGCTGCGGTCTGCGCGAGGGCGAAGTTGAGCGCGCCAGCCTTGAAGCCGGCCAGGGGGGCGACATGGAAAAAGCGGAAGCGCGCACCCAGCTCGGCGCAGCGGGCCTCGACGGGCCGCCAGACAGCCTCGTCCCGGGTGTTGTTGTCGATCACCAGCACTTCAAAATCCGGGTAGTCCAGGCCGGCCAGTGCCTCGAGGGTCTCGATGACCATGGCCGGCGGCTCGTTGTAACACGGCACGTGGATGGACACCCTGGGCAGTGCCTCCCCGGCGGCCCCGGCCGGGCCCTGGAGGAGGCGCGGCCACCGCGTGCCCCACTGGGCTTCTGCCCATTCGTGGGCCTCCGCCAGGAGCACGGCGAGCACACCCGTAGTCCCGACCAGCATGAGAATGCCCACGATCACCGTGGCCACGGTCATGTATTGCTGGGAGTACTCATACAGTACCCAGACCACCACGGTGCCCGTGGTGTAGGCCACCAGCGCCAGAAACCCGCGCCCGAAGTAAGCCAGCTTGCGGCCACCCACAGAGAAGACAGCGAGCATCAGCACGGCCAGCACGACGGCGATAGTGGCCAGCTCCCGCCATTGCGGGATACGCACGATGTCGGCCGTGAAGGGAAACTTGGCCTCCCGGTCCACGTTGTAAACGCCCCAGTAGGCGCCGACCGAACCCTCGCTCTGGGCTTTCCAGGGCTGGTCGAAGGCTTCCATCAGGTAGTAGACGTAGCCTTGTTCTGCCGCCCGGGCCAGAAAGCGGCGCAGGAACATGGCTTCATTGGCATCGGACGCGACGGCGGCTTCCCGCGTGCGGCCGTTGCTGGGCCAGCCCACCTCCGCGAGCACGATGGGCTTGCCGGGGAAGGTCTTCTTCAGCAGGGCGACCTTGTCGTCGATGTAGCCGATCGAAGCGTCGGCGGAGACCCCTTCCCAGTAGGGCAGCATGTGCACGGCGAGGTAGTCCACGTGGTCAGCGAGCTCCGGGTGACGCATCCAGACGTGCCAGGGCTCCGCCGTACTCACCGGTTTCTTGACGGCCTTGCGCACCTTGTCCAGGTACGCCGTCAGTTCCGAGATGGGGATATCGCCGCGCAGGACCACCTCGTTGCCGACGATCACGCGGATGACATTGGGATTCTGCCGGGTCAGGCGGATGGCCTGCTCGACCTCGGTGGCGCTGTGGGCGGCGCGGGCGTCTATCCAGGCTCCCAGGGCCACCTTGATGCCATGGGCCCGGGCCAGTTCCGGGACCATCCCCATGGTGCTGTCAGTCGTGTAAGTCCGGACCGACCGGGTATGGCCCCTCAGCAGGGCCAGGTCCTCGTCGATCTGCTGGATGGTGGGGAAATCGCCCGCCACGGCATCCTGCCCGGCCCGGTAGGGGGAAAAGGCAAAGCCCTGAATGCGCTCGGGCCAGGGGGCCTCGGCGACGGGCCGGTTGGCCAGTCCCCAGAGGGAAACCGTGGCAGCACCGAAAGCCACTGCAATCAGCAGACCGGGAATTCGCATGGGTTTCCGACTCGTCCCGCCCCGCGAGGGGGCTTCCTGATGGGCGCGTATTGTAGAGACCTCAGGCCTCGTTAGGGAGTATCCGGACACTCCTCTGAATCTGGTCTGAATCAGGTCTGAATCAGGTCTGAATCGGGCACAATCGGCACCCTTCCAGCCAGGCGGACCCAGGCATGCACGTCGTCATCACCGGCAGTACCAAAGGCATTGGCTTGGGACTGGCCCGGGAGTTTCTCCAGCGGGGCCATGATGTGGTGATTTCCAGTCGGGGTGCCGCGGCCGTGGACCAGGCGGTGGCGGACCTCAAGGCGGCCTTTCCAGGCCGCAGGATCGTCGGCAAGGCCTGCGACGTGGCGGATTACGCGCAGGTGCAGGCGCTCTGGGAGGCCGCGGTGGCTGGCCTGGGGAGCGTGGACATCTGGGTCAACAACGCGGGCCGGGATGGTGCCAAGGTGCCGTTCTTCATGATCCCGCCCGATGACTACGTGAAGACCATCAACACCAATCTCATCGGCCTGATGAACTGCAACCGGGTGGCTATTCCCGGGATGTACAAGCAGGGCACCGGTATGCTCTGGAACATGGAGGGCTTTGGCAGCAATGGTGCCGTGCGTCCCACCATTGGGCCCTACGGCACCACCAAGTACGGCGTGCGTTATTTTACCAAGGCGCTGATTCAGGAACTGGCCAAGTCGCCGGTCAAAATCGGCTACCTGAGCCCCGGCATTGTCATCACGGACCTCCTGGTGCCGCCACCCGCCAGGCGCGACAAGAACTGGGAGCGTTCGAAGAAGATCCTCAACATTCTTGCCGATACCGTCCAGACGGTGACGCCGTATCTCGTCGAGGGCATGCTGCGGGAACACGGCAAGCACGGGGCGGCGGTGCGCTGGCTGACCCCGGCCAAGGTGCAGGGCCGGTTCCTCATGAATATCTTCAAGAAGCGGGACGTGTTTGGCCCGCTCGGTTTCTAGCTGCAGTTTTGGACTGAGAAGGCCTCTGAAATGAACTCGGAACTGGTTAATGGACTCTTCGCGGGCCGGGCCTCGGCGACCGCCGCGCTGGGAGCAGCCGCGTCAGGCAAGGCGCTGGATTTCGCTGATCCCTACGACAACCTCTACGCCTTCGGCAAGATCTGGGGCAGCTACGCCGAGCCGGTGCTCAGTGGTTTTCACGGGCTCATGTATGCCCGCCTCGGCGCGCAGCGGCTGATTCCGCTGTTTGGGTACACGGGCACCGGCTGCATGCAGTCGAAGCTCGACGAGGAGCGCAACGTCTGGATTCGCGGCAAGGAGACCGGGTATTTCACTGACCTGGCCACCGGCGAGATCCTCAAGACCTGGAAGAACCCCTGGACGGGAAAAACTGTCGAGGTTTTCAATTTCTACAACCCGACAATGGGCGGCAAGCTGACCGCCGAAATGCCCCGCTTCGCCATGGGCGCGGCCCGTGATGACGCCACCCTCATGAACGACGGCACGCACCGGAACACGGGGGGCACCGTGCCGTTCATCCTGCCCTTCGAGCAGTACGGCGATGACCTGATGCTGGCCTGGGACTATGCCCACGAGTACACCAATCCCGTGACGCTGGAAGGCTGGCCGGAGGCGTCGACGGGGCCGCGGATCAGCCCGTCCGAACATTTCACGTTCTGTATGTCGCTGACCGAGATGCGGGATCGATCGGTGCCGTCGTCACGCTTCGTGGCCGGCTTCTCCCGCCTTGGTCAGTGGTGGCCCTGGATGCGCATGGGTGGCCATGAACTGGCAGAAACGGGCGTGGTGTTCGGCCGCATGTTCAGCCACAAAGGGCTGCAGGGCCCCGGCGATATCCCGCCGAAAGTCCTGGCCTACATCGAGAAGCACGCGCCCGAGTACCTGACCGTCCCGGACCACTGGCCCAACGTCACGCCCCACGGCACCTGGGAGGCTTTCGCCAACGAGGTACCCCGCGAGGTGTAGGAGCGGGAAATGGGGACATGCCTAATTTCCCGAGGCCACGAGCAACGGCACTCTCATCGCCGGAAATTAGGCATGTCCCCATTTCCACTAAAAATTGACGGTCAGTGCCACCCCGGCAAGGCGTCCCCGCCGCGGGACGATGTGGAAGGCGCTGACGATGGTGGGGAACTTGTCGAAGTTCGGAAACTCCGTTGCCAGCAGCGGCGTGTCGTCGTCGGTCAGATTGTCCACGTACAGCGAGGCTGACCAGCCCTTCGTGTTCACGCCCACCCGGGCATTAAACAGGTTGAGCGCGCCCACATAGTTCAGGTTCTCGGCGTCCAGCCAGGTTTTCGAGTTGTACACGTAGTCACCGCGGATAAACCACTCGGCACCCCGGTCGCCCAGCGGCCGCGTGTAAGTTGCCGCGGTCGACACCGTGTTCTTCGGCACCCGGGGCGCCTCGTTGCCCGAGGCATCACCATCGCCCGTGAGTTGCAGCAGCGTGAGTGAGTTGTAATCCAGGAGTTCGGTGTCAGCGAGACCGTAGTTCAGCTCGAGCACCAGGTTGTCCGTCGCCGCCAGGACGATCTCGACCTCACTGCCATAGACCCGCGACTTGCCGGCATTCTTGGTGAAGTTGCTCGGGATCAGGGAGGATTGGTTCGTATCGGCGCAGATCCAGGGAATCTCATCGATCTCGTTGATGGCCTGATTCTTCCAGTCAATGTAGAAGACGGTGACGTTGGCGGTCAGGCGCCGGTCCAGCCACTGGGTCTTGGCGCCCAGCTCGTAGGTCCAGGCATTCTCCTCCTTGATGATCGCCTTGCCGTTTCTCAGGGCCTCTTCGGTCGCTGCCCGGACGACCGGCGCGTCGAAGTAGCCGTAAAAGAAGCCGCCGGGCTTGTTGCCCTTGGCCACGAGGCCATAGAGGTTAACGTCCTCCGCTGCCTGCCAGCTGACGGTGACCCGGGGCGTGAAGCTGTAGTAGTTGGCCCGGGCCGTAACGCCGTTGGGGGCGCTCTGCTCCGGCGAGTCTTTTGCATAGCGGCCTTCCACGGACACTGTCACCTCATCGGTGACGTCGTAGTCGAGACCACCAAAGAAGCCGAGATTTTCCTTGCTGGCCTTGAGCGTCCAGGAGGGCACGCCGTTGATGTAGGGCAGGCCGTACTCAACCCGATTGCAAAAACCCGTGAACTCCCGCTGATACGCCTTGTTGTCCGCATTGAAGTAATAAACGCCCGCGCTGCCGCGGACCGGTTTGTCCTGGGGGGAGTTCACCCGGATCTCTTCCGAGTGGTCATCCCAGGTCTGCACCTCTCCCGAGTCAAAGAGGTTGGCCCAGACCGGGCCGAAATAGGGTGACCGGTCCAGGTCCCGGTAGCTCTCCAGGCGCTGCCGGTTAGCCGTTGCCACTGCCGTGACGTCCCATCCGCCCAGATCCAGCACGCCTTCGACGAGATAGCGCTGGCTGGTCGTCTGGGTGCCAATGAAGGGTGCGGGGTCTGCCGTTACGAGCGGGGTTCCATTGGCGCCGTAATTCGACGTGGCGCCCTCCCGCAGATCCGCAATGTTGAGTATCGCCCGCAGTCCACCCGGCTTGATCTCGCCACACCACCAGCCGGGCAGGTTGGGGTTCTCGTCCGTCGGCAGGTAACAGTTCAGCTCGGGATGGAAGAGCGACGCGAAGTGCTCATCATCGGACTTGGTGTACTCGGCTTTGGTATTGATCGTCAGATTTTCCGTGGCAATCCAGCTGAGCTTGCCGGTGACGTTCCAGGTGCTTTCCCCGCCGAGAGCGGTGAAGTCGTCCTTCACCGTCGACACCGGTGCCCCATTCGGCCATACCGCCCGATACCGGGGATCAAGCTGCACGCAGCCGTCGGCCGCGGTCTGGCCCGGCCTGCAGGGGTTCATCTTGTTCTGCCACTGGCCGTCGAAGGACTCCCAGCTGGCAGACGCCAAAAACAGCAGCTGGTCGTCGATAAGGGGGCCGCTGAGGTAGGCAGAGGTCTTGTAATCACTGTCGTCGCCCGCCTTCAGATAGAGCTGACCTTCTATCTCATCAGGGTTGAGCGCCTTGGTGATGTAGTTGACTGCACCCGCGAACGCGCCTCGCCCGAACTTGGCCGCCTGGGGGCCCCGCAGAATCTCCACGCGCTCCAGGTTGTCGACCGTGAGGGCGCCGGCCGTGCCGCTGACGTAGGCACCATCGACGAAAAACGCGACGTTGCCCTCAGTGCCAAAGTTTGCCAGCGGCGTGAACTGGCCCCGGATGCTCGGCGCGTCCAGCCGCCGGCCCACGGAGTTCCGGTTGAAGCTGAAGTTCGGGGTGAACGTGGCGACGTCATAGGCCGACTGGATGTTGCGCACCCGCAGGCTCTCGGGGGTAAAGACCGCCACTGACAGCGGGATTTCCTGGAGTGACTCTTCCCGCTTGCGGGAGGTCACCACGACCTCGTCGAGAGCCTGCTGGGCGTTGGCCGGTGCCGCGAGGCTAAGGCACATGGCGATCAGCCACGTGCGATTGAAGCAGGCGCTAACCTTCTTGATGGCCATTCTGGACTGTCCCCCCGGACGAGTTCATGTACTGGAAGTCTCCCCCTTACGCGGGCACGGCACGCAGTCAGGCGACGATAGCAGGCTTGATGGCCATGACCCCCGCATTTTCCCGCCCGTCCATTTTGCCCAGCCCGCTGAAGTCGCTTCGGGAAATATACCCCGCCTCGAGTACGGTCAGCCCGGCCTCCTGGCAGGTGCGGGCCACCGCTCACCGCCGGCCTTGCCCGCTTCGAACTCGGGGATCTTCCGCCGCCAGATGCCATAGGGCGTGTCCGCCACCAGATACAGCCGCCCGCCCGGCGCGAGCCAGTCCGCCATCTTGCGTACTGAAGCGTCCACCTCCTCGCCGGTGGGAAAATGCAGTACGCGAGAGCACAGGATGGCGCTGAACCGGTTCGCCGGAAAGTCCATGTGGGGCAGCGCGCCTGGCACGAGTTCCAGGTTGGCGAGCAGGTGGGCTGGAACCTTGGTGCGCAGAATCTCCAGGTGT
>JBBQJK010000005.1:0-16215 GCA_038325835.1 Gammaproteobacteria bacterium | reverse complement strand
GGGGCATCAGGGCCCATCAGCCCGGTCATCAGGTGCTTCAGGCGATCACGCTCCAGGTCGGACTCAATGCGGCCCGAAACTCCCAGTATGGTTTCCTTGGGCAACAGCACCAGGTACCGGGACGGGAGCGTGATGAACATGCTCAGGCGGGCCCCCTTGGTGCCCAGCTGATCCTTCACCACCTGGACAAGGACGCTGTCACCTTCCTGGAGGACATCGCGAATGTTCTGCTCTTCCCCGGCCACTGCAGGCGGGGTGCCGGATGGCGGCAAGACATCGGAAGCGTGCAGAAAGCCGGTGCGGGCAAGGCCCAGCTCCACAAACGCGGCCTGCATGCCGGGCAACACACGGACCACGCGGCCCTGGTAGATGTTGCCGGTAAGGCCAAGTCGGGAGGTTCTTTCGATCAGCACCTCCTGGACCACGCCGTTCTCCACCACGGCTGCCCTGACCTCCCGGGACGTGAGATTGATGAGAATCTCTTCTGTTGGAATCCTGGGAGTCATGGATTGCGGTTCATGCCGCCGGGAGCACCGGGCAGCCAAACAGCGTGAGCAGTCGGGCGGTCTCGAACAAGGGGAGGCCCATCACGCCGGAGTAACTACCCCGGAGTTCAGCAATGAACTGGGCAGCGCAACCCTGGATCGCATAGGCCCCGGCCTTGTCGCCGGGTTCGCCCGTCCGCCAGTAGGCCGCGATCTCGTCGGTCGTAATGGCCCGAAACGTGACTGCGCTGCGGCAGAGCTCCACGCGTTCCCGCTGGCCATCGGTCACCGCCACGGCGGTCCAGACGAGGTGAGTCCGGCCGGCGAGCCGGCCCAGCATCCGTGCCGCATCGGCCTCGTCTGCGGGCTTGCCGAAGAGCTCCGTGCCGAGGGCCACCGCCGTGTCGGCAGCGAGGACTGGCGCCTCGCGCGCCGGGCGAGCGGCGAGTCCGGCCTGCGCTTTGGCACTGGCCAGTCGACAGACCAGGTCCTCGGCACTCTCCGCCGGCCGGGGAGACTCGTCGACTTCCACGCGGATGACCTCATGGCGGACGCCCAGCTGGGTCAGTAGTTGCTGACGCCGGGGCGACGCCGAGGCAAGGTAGAGGAAAGGGCTCATGGTGCTGGCATTCAGGCTTTGTGGTACGGGTGGCCCTGCAGAATGGTCCACGCGCGATACAGTTGCTCGACGACGATCACCCGGGCCAGGCCGTGGGGAAACGTCAGCGCAGACAGGGACCAGGACTGATTGGCTCTCTGCCGGACTTCATCGGCCAGCCCCTCGGGGCCACCGATCGCCAGCACGACGGAGGGCTGATGGTTCTGCCAGCGGTCCACTTCCCGGGCCAGCTCCAGGGACGACCAGGCTTTTCCCCGCTCGTCGAGGGTCACCAGGAAATCCCCGGGCTTGAGACGCTGCAGGATGCGCTGTCCCTCCTTGGCCTTGGCAATGGCGGGATCACCGCCGGAGGAACGCAGGGAGAGCGGGATGTCGACAAGCTCTGGCTTCAGGTGGGTGGGGATCCGGTCCAGGTAGAGCTGTACGGCTTCCCGCACCCAGTCCTCCGGGCGGGTACCAATCACCAAGAGCCGTACCTTCATGCGTGAATCTGCTGAAAAACCCCGCCGTTGGGGGCTCAAGAATGATACACGCCAATCCGCCGGGCCAGCTTCGTTCAGGCCGCGTCAGGCCGCGTCAGGCCGTAGCCGTTGCGCCCATATCCCAGAGGCCCTCGAGCTTGTAAAACTCCCGAGCCTTCGGCTGCATGATGTGCACTACCACGTCCGACAGGTCCACCAGTACCCACTCGCCGGTCCCGGTGCCCTCGACGCCAATGGGCGGGCAACCGGCCTGGGAGGCACTCTGTACCAGTTGCTCGGCGATGGACTTCACGTGGCGGTCCGACGTCCCGCTCGCCACGACCATGTAGTCAGTGATCGACGTGAGCTGGCGGACGTCCAGGACCCGGATATCCCGGGCCTTCAGATCCGCCAGCGCATGCTCGGCAAGGGCCAACAGTTGCTTACTGCGCACGAGTCTGCACCTCCTTTGGATGGGCATAGATATGGGTTTTGACAATCAGTTCACGCACGGACTCGGGCACGAGAAAGCGGGGATCGCCACCGGCTGCAACGAGATCGCGAATCGCCGATGCGGAAATTTCGAGTTGGGTCACGTCCTGGATCAGCACCCGGCCGGCGGGCGACCGGGCAAGATCCTCCGGGTCAGTGCTCAGGCGGGAGTTCGCGAACTCGCCGGCCTCACCCGGGAACTGGCCGTCAACCGGCCCGGTGAAGCCAGGGCGGCGCGCCACCACGATGTGGGCCAGCTGCGGCAGTTCACGCCACCGATCCCAGGCAGGCACACCGAGGAACGCGTCCAGGCCCAGCAACAGGCAGAGTGGCTGCGCTCCCACCTCCGCACGGAGGCTGACCAGTGTGTCCACCATGAAGGAAGGGCCTGGCCGCCGCAGCTCGCGCCCGTCTACCCGGAATCCCGGTAAGCCCTCCAGCGCCGCTTCCAGCATCCGCAGGCGCAGCGCCTCGGGGGCCACAGTCGCCGGACGATGGGGCGGCAGGCGTGCCGGAACGAAGCGGACCTCGGCGAGCCCGAGGCCGGTCAGTAGTTCGTGCGCTGTACGCAGATGGCCCAGGTGGACGGGATCGAAGGTGCCGCCAAAAATACCGATCGGTCGCTGTGGCATCAGACCAGTTCGCCTCCCCGCAACGGCCGGCCGGCGAGGGCCAGGGTGAGTTCCAGCAAGGCGTTCCAGGGTTCGCCAGCCCGCTGACCCTTCACGATCTGATCCGCACGGCCCGCCATGCGCAGCAGGCGCCGGAGTCCACCGGCCTTGTGACTCCGCAGCGCGCGCACGTACAGGTCCGTGCGGCTCTGCCAGACACCAGCCCCCTGAACAGCCCGTTGCGGCGAGTTGTCCCGGCTGGCCCGAACGCCGGCATCGACCAGCACGAGAGCTTCCCGCACGAGGGACCACAGGACGAGTGCCGCTGCAGTGCCCTCCTCCCGCAAACCGCCCAGCACCCGCACGGCACGCTCTACGTCCCCCGCGAGCGCCGCATCACCCAGCTGGAATACGTCATAGCGGGCGCCGTCGCCCACGGCAGCCCGGATCTGAACCGCGGTCAGGGACGTGCCCGCGGGGTGCAGGAGAGCCAGCTTGTGGATTTCCTGCTGGGCAGCGAGCAGGTTGCCCTCCACGCGACCGGCAAGCAGTTCCAGCCCTTCCGGGTCGCAGCTCAAGCCAGCAGCGCGGAAGCGCTGGGCGATCCAGCCCGGCAACTCCGCGAGCCCCGGCACACGGGTTTCTACCCAGACCCCGGCGGCCGTCAGGGCGGTAACCCAAGCCGACGCCGCGATCTTGCTCTTCAACGCTGGTGTGAGGATGACTACCGTGTTGCCATCGGCGACCCGGCCGGCGATCTCGCGCATCTGGCGCGAGCCCTCGTCTCCCGGGGTCGACGTGGTCATGCGGATTTCAACCAGCTTGCCAGTGGAAAACAACGACAGGTTACGGAGTGATCCGGTCACCGCCTCCCAGCTGAAACCCCGCTCGACGGCGTGGGATTCGCGTTCTTCGCAGCCTCGCCGGAGAGCGGCGGCCCGCAGTGCGTCGACCACCTCATTGACCAGGAGGGGCTCATCGCCCGAGATCAGGTACACGGGGGCCAGAGGCCTCCCCGCTGCGGCGGCCGATGGCATCGCAAGCGGCCCGCCAAGCTGCTCTATGAGCTTTTCAGGCTTGAGCTTCATGGGTGCCTAGAGGCCAAGCTGCTGCCAGTCGATGGACTCCTCTTCAAGCAGGACCGGAATGCCGTCCCGGACGGGATAGACCAGCCGCCCGTTGCGGGTGACCAGCGCTTCGGACAGGGCTGCGGGGAGCGGCTGGGCAGCGTGATTGCGGACCTGGCCCGCGCTTATCGCTGTATTGAGCGTCGCAAGTTTTTCGCTGCCCAGAAGCTGCAGCGGCAGTTTCGTGACAGGGCAACAGATGATGTCTAGGAGTCGTTTATCCATCCCGATGGCCGGGAATATAGCAGGGAAACTGCGCGCTCAATGGCGCCCCCACCAGACATAATCCTCAGGCACCGGATCTACACCATCACCACCCCCAAGCCAGCCAAAAGGCTGACAGCGCCCAATCCGCCGCAGGGCCAGCCAGCCGCCCCGCGCCGCGCCGAAGCGGCGGATAGCCTCAACGGCATAGGTCGAGCAGGTCGGGAAATAGCGGCAGTTCATCCCCAGCCAAGGCGACAGCAGGCGCTGGTAACCCTGGATCAGGGCAACAGCCAGGGCTGAGGCTCCGCTGGGCGGCGGCATAGCCGCTGGGCTGCCCGCGCTACCGGACCTGGCCTTCAATTTCCCGCACATCGGGCCGCCGCGCTGCGAATGACGCCGAGCATCGCATGCAGGCCGTTGCTCCGGGTTGGGCTCAGGTGCTGATCCAGGCCAATGGCTGCAATAAAGCCCGGTGGCGCGGCCAGTATCTCCCGGGCAGGTCGGCCGCTGTAGAGGCGCATCAGGATGGCGATCAGCCCCGATACGATCGCGGAATCGCTGATCGCCTGGAACTCGAGACACCCACCCTTAGCCGTGGTCACCAGCCACACCTGGGACTGGCAACCCTTGATCTTCTGCTCCTCGGTCTTCCCGGACTCGGGAAAGGCCGGGAGCTGGCGCCCCATGTCGATAATGTACTGGTAGCGATCCAGCCAGTTATCGAACAGGGCAAACTCCTCGACAAGCTCGCGCTCAGTGTCGGCTATCGATGGCTTGTCCATGGTCAGCTCGCCGTGCGCCGCCAGCGGGTGCCCTCCGGACCATCCAGGATGACGATGCCGGCGGCAACCAGTTCATCGCGAAGGCGATCCGCAGCGGCGAAATCCCTGTTCTTCCGCGCCGCCAGTCGGTCGGCGAGCAGTGCCTCGACTACCTCGGCAGACAGGCCATCGGTCTTGCTGCCCTGGAGCCACTCATCAGGCTCTGCGCCGAGCAGGCCAAGCAGGTTGCCGCTGGCCCGCAGTCGGGCCGCCAGGATCAGGCGCTCAGCAGGGTCCGCCGAGCGGTTGATATGGCGGGCCAGGTCAAAGAGGACGGCAAGAGCCTTGGGAGTGTTGAGATCGTCATCGAGGGCTGCAATGAAATCAGCAGCCGCCGCCTCGCCCGCAACAATCTGCGGGGAATCTGCCTGATAGGCCACTTCATGGAGTGCGCCATAGAGCCGGTCCAGCTTGCGCTTCGCGTCGGACAAGACCTCGCCGGTCCAGTCCAGCGGCTGTCGGTAGTGGGCCGACAACAGGGCCAGCCGAATAGCCTCACCCGTGGCTTCCTTGAGGAGGTTGCGGACCTGCAGCACATTGCCCAGCGACTTGGACATCTTGGTGTGGTCCACATTCACGAACCCGTTATGCAGCCAGCAGCGCGCAAAGAGCTCCCCGCCATGGGCACAGGTGCTCTGGGCCATCTCGTTCTCGTGATGGGGGAAAATCAGATCGTTGCCGCCACCGTGGATATCGATGGTGCGACCCAAATGCCGGGCGACCATGGCCGAACACTCAATATGCCAGCCCGGCCGCCCCCGGCCCCAGGGACTGTCCCAGCCCGGCAGCTCCGCGGTGGATGGCTTCCACAAGACGAAGTCCCCGGCATCCTCCTTGTAGGGGGCGACTTCGACACGGGCGCCGGCAAGCAGATCGCGCCGGTCCCGTCCCGACAGCGCCCCGTAGTCCGCAAAGGATCGCACCCGAAACAGCACGTGTCCTTCTGCGGCGTAGGCATGCCCACCGTCGAGCAACGTGCCGATCATCGCGATGATGTCCGGCACATGCTCCGTGGCCAGGGGCTCGAGATCCGGGGGCTGAACGCCGAGCGCGGCCATGTCCTCCCGATACACCGCGGTGAAACGGGCGGCGATCTCGCCGATGGGAATGCCCTGCTCGGCAGCGGCCTTGTTGATCTTGTCGTCTATGTCCGTGATGTTTCGGGCATAAGTGAGCTGGTAGCGGGTGCGCAGCAGTCGCGCCAGCACGTCGAAGACCACGGCAGGTCGGGCGTTGCCGATATGCGGATAGCTGTAGACCGTTGGCCCGCAGACGTACATCGTCACCCGTCCGTCCTGCAGCGGGACGAAAGGCTCCTTCTGGCGGGTCCGGGTGTTGTAAAGCGTCAGGGACATAGGGCGGCAAGGCTGGACGGGGCCGCTATAATAGCGCCCGCATGGATCCCAACCGAATTTTCGCGCAGCGCCTCACCATTGAACAGGTGGAAGAAGGGCATGAACTGGCCCCCAAGTTCGATGCCCAGGGCCTGATCGCCGCCGTCACCACCGACTTCACCAGCGGAGAGCTGTTGATGGTTGGTTACATGAACGCTGAGGCACTCCGCCGCACCATCGAGTCCGGCGAAGCCCACTATTTCAGCCGGAGCCGACAGGCCCTGTGGCACAAGGGGGCCACCAGCGGGCTCGTCCAGACCGTTCGGGAGTTACTGATCGATGACGATCAGGATTGCGTCTGGCTCCGCGTCGACATCGCCGGTGGCGCCAGTTGCCACGTGGGCTACCGCAGCTGCTTTTACCGGCAGGTCCCGGTGGGATCAGCGGCGCAGACGGCGGACGGCCCCCTGCCCCTGACCTTCACGGCAACCGAAAAAGTCTTTGATCCGGACATTGTCTACCAGGGTCAGCCCAACCCTACCAAGTTGTAGGGAAATGGGGACATGCCTCATTTCTCGAAGAAGAAATGAGGCATGTCCCCATTTCCTCTCCTACAAGCTCAGTATCGCGCCGACCAGGGCGCCCAGCGCCAGGATCACGTTCGGTAGGTACGAGAGACCAAACCCTGCGAAACGCTTCCGGGGATCCGCAACATAGCCCGTCAGGTACAGGGCCCGGCCAATCACAAACAAAACGCCGAGACCGGCGGCCCACAGAGTACTGACGTAAAGCCCGAAGAGCCACACGGACGGGACAAACACGATGAGTTGTTCCAGGGTGTTCTGCTGCACCCGAAAGTAGCGCTCGAAGACCGGGTGGCCCGTCGTGGCCGGCGGCTGGACGTTGCACCGGACCCGGGCACGGCCGACCAGCAGGCCGAACACCAGGAACTCGATGAGAGCCAGCGCAATCACTGCAGCAACCAGAGCCATGGACTTCTCCCGACGGAAACTCGGCGCAGCCTAGCCTGTCACGGCCGACCGGACCAGCGGGCAGCCGGCAACTCATCCCCCAAACGCCCTGCCTGGCGCTGGATCCAGGCCTGACGGCGCGTCGTGTATCGGGATGGACTCCGGACGCGGTAGACGCTGGGACTGGGCAAGACTGCTGCCAGTAACGCGGCTTCAGCAGCGCTCAGCGTTGCCGCTGGCTTGCGAAAGTACAACTGGCTCGCTGCTTCAACGCCAAAGACATGCGGTCCGAACTGGGCAATGTTGAGATAGACCTCGAGGATGCGCTCCTTCGGCCAGAGCAACTCCACCCACACCGTAAACCACGCCTCCAGCCCCTTGCGGAACCAGGTTCTGGCAGGCCACAGCCAAAGATTCTTGGCAACCTGCTGACTGATCGTGGACGCGCCCCGGAGCTGCCTGCTCTGGCCATTGCGCTTCCAGACCTTCCGGATCGAGTCGACATCAAACCCCGGGTGGGCGAAGAACTTCTGATCTTCGGCGGCGAGGGCGGCCAGCGCGGCCCGCCGGCTGATCTTCTGCCGGGGTACCCAGGCGTAGTGCACGGCGGCGCCAAGGCTGCGCTGCTCCACCCAGTTCTGCAGCATGAAGCCGGAAGTCAGGGGGTGCAGCCAGCGCAAAGGGAGGACGAGAAGCAGGGTCAGGAGGACCCACGCCAGGAGGGCGCGCCAGGCAAAGCGCACGATTCGACGCGGGAGTGAGCGACTTGTCGCGGCCACAAGGGGCGGCTCTCGCCGGCTCAGCGCACGGCCGTAAGGCGGAGGGTCACGAGGCCCACCAGATCACTGGCAATTGCCTGGCGGATGCTCTCCTCCTCCCGGTCCTTGCCCAGCACCTCCGTTTCGTCATACGCATAGTCTCGCGACAGCAGGAGTTGCTCCACGGGCACTACTTCGACCCCGTCCACATCCACGGCAAACCGCACCCGATAGAACACCTCGTACTCTACCGGCACATTGCGCCCGGACACGGCCAGCAGACGACGGCCTGTGTCGTCGGTCAGGACCTTGACGATGGTGCGGGCCGTTGCTGGATCAGCAGTGAGCGTGACCCCGCTCCGACGCAGCTTCGCAACCAGATCGCGATAGAACGGGCTGTAGCGATCCGCGGCCTCGATATGAATCACGTCCATCTGGGGCGGAAGCTCAGGCGTGGTGCGAAACTTGAAGCCGCAGCCGGCCAGAGCCAGCACAACGGCTGCCAGGAGCCAGCCGGATGGCCCCCTAGACGACCACATTCACAAGCCTTCCGGGAACCACGACGACCTTCCGGACCGCCTGGTTGCCGACGAAACGGCGGACGTTCTCCTCCGCCAGGGCTGCCGCACGCACCTCTTCCTCGGTCGCCATGGCCGACACGGTAACCCGGCCACGCACCTTGCCATTGACCTGCACCACTATCTCCCGGGTGTCCGCGACCAGTGCGGCCGGGTCCGTCCGGGGCCACGGCTGATCGATGATGGCCCCACTGTGGCCCAGTACATTCCAGAGCCGATGACAGATGTGGGGCACGATTGGCGAGAGCATGAGCACCATGAGGTCAAGTGCCTCCTGGAGCACAGCCCTGTCTGCTGGCGTTCGGGTCTCGGCCCGGGTGATCGCGTTCAGTAACTCCATCACGGCAGCTATCGCTGTGTTGAAGGTCCGGCGCCGGCCGATATCGTCCGACACTTTGGCCAGCGTCTGGTGCACCTGGTGGCGCAGCGCCTTTTGGGCACCATCGAGGCTGGCTGGCACGATCGCGCTCGCGGGTCCGCCAGCGGCGTGGGCGTGGACGGCTTTCCAGATCCGCTTCAGGAAGCGGGATGCACCCTGCATTGCCTCGTCTGACCACTCCAGCGTCTGCTCGGGCGGGGCCGCAAACATGGTGAACAGCCGGGCGGTATCCGCACCCAGGGTATCCACGAGAGCCTGGGGGTCGACACCGTTGTTCTTCGATTTCGACATGGTGCCAACGCCACCAGATTCGACGGGGAGGCCATCGGCGACGAGAACCGCTGTCTTGCTTCCCTGACTGTCTTCCCGCTCCTCCACTTCCGTCGGATTGAAGTAGACGATGCGGCCTGATTCAGCCTTCCGGAAGTAAATGCCGTTCAGCACCATCCCCTGGGTCAGGAGCCGCGCAAACGGCTCATCGAGCTTCACCTGGCCAAGATCCCGCATCACTCGCGTCCAGAAGCGGGAGTAGAGTAGGTGCAGGATGGCGTGCTCGATGCCCCCGATGTACTGATCCACGGGCAACCAGTACTTCACCCGGTCATCCACCATGGCCCGGGCGTTATCGACAGAGGCGAAGCGCAGGAAATACCAGGACGAATCCACGAAGGTGTCCATGGTGTCGGTTTCGCGGCGGGCGGGCTGGCCGCACCGGGGGCACGAGCACCGGAGAAAATCCTCGCGCTTGCGGAGCGGATTGCCGCTGCCATCGGGGACACAGTCGACTGGCAGGACGACTGGCAGCTGATCATCCGGTACCGGCACCGCGCCGCAGGTTGCACAGTGGATGATCGGAATGGGAGTGCCCCAGTACCTCTGCCGGGAGATGCCCCAGTCCCGCAGGCGGAACTGGATGCGCCGGCGCCCGAGGCCCTTCTTCTCGAGCGCGGAGGCAATTGCGGCTACTGCCTCGCCAAACTCGAGACCATCGAAAATGCCGGAGTTTGTGGTGATGCCGGGCTCGGCGTAGGCGTCCTGCCACGGTGCCAGGGTCTCTGCGTAGGCACCCGCTTTCGCCCGGATCACACAGCGGACCGGGAGGCCATACTTCCCTGCAAACTCGAAGTCCCGCTCGTCGTGCGCGGGTACAGCCATCACGGCACCCTCGCCGTAGGCCATCAGCACATAGTTGGCCACCCACACTTCCAGCGGCAGACCGGACAAGGGGTGCAGCACGAAGAGCCCCGTGGGCATGCCCCGTTTCTCGGCAGTGGCAACGTCGGCCTCCATGACGCTGCCACGCTTGCATTCGTCGACGAACGCAGCCAGCTGAGGGTTCAGGCGGGCAGCCGCCGCGGCCAGCGGGTGTTCGGCAGCTACCGCACAGTAGGTCGCGCCGAGAAGTGTGTCTGCGCGGGTAGTAAACACCTTGAGGGCGCCATCGGCACCGACCGCTTCGCGCGCCGAGGTGGCAAAGGGAAAGGCGATCTCAACGCCCTCGCTCCGCCCGATCCAGTTGGCCTGCATCAGGCGCACCCGCTCAGGCCAGTCCTGCAGAGTGTCCAGGGCATCGAGCAGCTCATCGGCATAGGCGGTAATCCGCAGGTAATACATGGGGATCTCGCGCTTCTCGATAACGGCACCGGTGCGCCAGCCTCGGCCATCGATGACCTGCTCGTTGGCAAGGACGGTCTGGTCGACTGGATCCCAGTTGACCGTGCCTGTCGTCTGGTAGACGAGCCCCTTCTCCAGCAAACGAAGAAAGAACCACTGATTCCAGCGGTAGTAGTCGGGCTCGCAGGTAGCCAGCTCACGACTCCAGTCGATGCCGAAGCCGAGTGACTGGAGCTGCCGCCGCATGTAGGCGATGTTGTCGTGGGTCCAGGCGGCGGGGGCCACCCCCTTGGCCATGGCGGCGTTCTCCGCCGGCAGCCCGAAGGCGTCCCAGCCCATGGGCTGCAGCACATTCCGGCCGAGCATGCGCTGGTGCCGGGCAATCACGTCACCGATGGTGTAATTGCGGACGTGGCCCATGTGCAGCCGCCCGCTCGGGTAAGGAAACATGGAGAGGCAATAGAATTTATCGCGAGCCGGGTCCTCCCAGGCCTTGAAGCTGTCATGGTCGGACCACCAGCCCTGGGCTTCGGCTTCAACCGCCTGCGGGTTGTACTCGGGCAGGCTGTGGGACAAATCGCTCACGACGCCAATCGCTGTGGGAAGGTGATTTCGGGGCGCAAGGATACAACGCCTGCGGCCCTCCAGGTCATGGGGATCTCCGGATCACGAGCCGCCTGATCGGCGCCGCTGCGACGAGCAGGAGCAGGATGGACACCGTCAGCACCGGCCCGTTCCCAAACCTTACCCAGGGGGTCGCCCCCTGCCGGGGCTGGACGGTTGCCGAAACCACGACCGCCTTGAACTGCGGGCCCTGCTGGATAACGGTGCCGAGCGGGTCGATCACTGCGGTAATTCCGGTATTTGTGCTCCGAAGCATGAATCGGCCGGACTCCAGGGCCCGAAAGCGGGCCATCTGCAGATGCTGATGGGGCGCGATGGAATCACCAAACCAGCCGTCGTTGCTGACATTGATCAGGAGCCCGGCTTCGGGCAGGAAATCCCGGAGCTCAGTCCCAAAGGCGTCCTCGTAACAGATACTCGGGGCCAGGGCGACGCCCTGGGCCAGCAAGGGTCGCTGCCCGTCCAGGCCCGGCGTGATATCGGTGTAGGGCAGGTTCATCAGGCGCAGCACGTTGCGCACGAAATCCGGCACGGGAAAGTACTCGCCGAAGGGCACCAGATGCCGCTTGTGATAGACGCCAGTGCTGCCTCCGAGGGTCAGCAGCGAGTTCCGGAATTCACCGGTGCCAAAATCAAAGGTGAGAATCCCGAGGACCAGCTCCTGCTGGCGGGCCTTCATGAGTTCTGCCAGACCGCGCAGATACTCTTCCTCCTCATGCGCCAGCGCGGGAATGGCTGCCTCAGGCCAGATGATGAGGTCGGCCTTGTCGAGCTCGAGAGTCAGGTTGCGAAACAGCGTTTTGGTGGTCTCCAGTTCTTCGAGCAGCCACTTGCGGTCCTGGGAGATGCCGCCCTGGACGAGAGCGACTTCCAGCGGCGCGCCCGCGGGAACAGTCCAGTCTCGGCCGGTGAGCAACGCGGTCAGCACGGCTCCAACCGCCAGGACACCCAGCCCCGCAATGCGGCCGCGCTGCGGGCCTACCAGGAGCACAGCCAAGGCGCCTGCGCCCAGCATTACCAGCAGGCTGACGCCATGGACGCCCAGGACTGGTGCCCACACGGCCAGGGGTCCGTCGATCTGGCCATAGCCGAGGCTGAGCCATGGAAAGCCGCTGAAGAGCCAGCCGCGCAGCCACTCCACGCCGACCCAGGAGGCCGGCATCACCGCCAGGAACTGCCAGACGGGGTGCCCGGTCGAGACCAGTCCCGAGAGATAACCCCAGGCCGCCAGATAGGCGGCCATCAGCAGTATGAGGGCCCCGCAGATCACGACGGCAAGCGGCGCTATGACGCCACCGAAATCGTGAACGCTGATGTAGAGCCAGTAGGTGCCGGTCGTAAACATGCCGACACCAAACCAGAAACCGCGCAGGGCCCGCTCCCGCCGGGAGGCACCCTCCATCAGCAAGAGGATTACGGCGAGCAACAGGGGGGCCAGCCACCACAGGGCAAAAGGCGCGAAGCTGGGCGTCATACCCGCGCCTGCGATCGCAGCAACGAAACGCCCGCGGACTGTCAGTAGGCGACGAAGCAACGGGGTCTTCGCAGGGTGCCAGAGTTGGATCAGGCTACGGCCACGTCGCCGTCCGCGCGCAGCGACGAGCCGCGCGTCACCTCGATGCTATGCACTCTTCGCCGGTCTGCCTGCAATACCTGGAAACGGAACTCACCCAGTTGCAGCACCTCGCCCTTGCGGGGCAGATGGCCGAGCTCGTGCATCACGAGTCCACCCACCGTGTCGTAGTTTTCGTCGTCCAGGTTGGCGTCGAAGAACGCGTTGAACTCCTCGATCCGGGCCAGGGCATGCACATGGTAGTGCCCCGGCCCCTGTTCCTGGATCGGCGCAATCTCGGCGGCATCATGCTCATCGTCAATCTCACCGACGATCTCTTCGAGAACGTCCTCGATCGTCAGCAGCCCGGTTATGCCACCGTACTCATCTACGACGATGGCGATGTGATTTCGGCTGCCCCGAAATTCCTTGAGCAGCGTATTCAGCCGCTTGCTCTCGGGAATGAAAGTGGCTGGGCGGATGTAGCGGGAGACATCAAAGTCCTGGTCGGGCGTAGCGACGAAGTGCCTCAGGACGTCCTTGGCCAGCAGGATACCGACGACCTCTTCCCGATCCTTGCCGATCACTGGAAATCGGGAATGGCCACTCTCTACGATAGCCTTGAGTACCTCGTCCCGCGGCGCATCCCGTTCGAGGACCGCCATCTGGGAGCGGGGCACCATCACGTCCCGTACCTGCATCTCGGACACCGCAAGGACACCTTCGAGCATGGCCAGCTCGTCGGCATCCAGCACGGTCTGGGCATGGGACTGGCGGAGCCAGTCGAGAAGGTCGTCGCGGGTTGCGGCCTCGCCCTTCAGTACCCGCCGGAGGCGGCCGTACCAGGTACCCCCTGAACGGTCGTCGGAGTCGTCGTCTGTCATGAGGGCATTCTAATGGTTCCGAGGGCGGTGCTCGCGGCTTACCGCACCGTGGCAAGCCCTACCGGGCTTAACTTCATTACATAAGCCACGGAGCATAGGCCAAACAAAGCGCGTCCTGCCAGAGGGCCTGGAGCGGGCCTGCAGACTGGCCACGGGGGCGTAGCGGGGTGTGGCGGACCCGCGAAGTCGGACCGGATTCGCGCCCCGCACCTGCCCGACGCAGCCTGCGCCGCCCGATGGGCTGAATCTCCCAGCCCGAAATCCGAACCGCCACGGCGCAGCCCATCAAGGGGAAATAGTGAGGCCTTCGCCGGGCGTCGTAACGGGCTTCTGGTGCTTCCAGCGACGGTGCGTCCAGAGCCAGAGATCGGGGCGCTCGTGAATGTCCCGCTCGAGCCGGGCCGTGTGACGCCGGGTGATCTCCCCTGCCGCCAGCTCGGACGGGTTCTCCACCAGGGTCTCCGCAGTCATGCAGTAGTGGCCACGACCACGCTGCATGATCGAGATGTAGACCACCGGATAGTTGAACTTCCTGGCCGTCGCCTCCGTACCGTAGTAGACCGGCGTGTCCTGGCCGAGAAACGTAAGCCAGTAGGCCCGGTCCGCGTGCGGAGTCTGATCGGCAATGAAGGCCGTCGCCGTGACCAGTGCCCTGTCGCGCACCATGGACTGGCTGGTCTCCCCCATCGTGTACAACTTGGTCCCGTGCCGGGTGCGCATGCGGTACATCAGATCGTCGAAGCCCTTGTCGTGCAGGGGTCGGTAGATCACGTAGAGCTGGGGAAGGTCCCTTTCCTGGCTGTAGCGGGCACCCGCCAGCTCCCAGTTCCCAAAGTGCCCGAGGACGACGATGACACTCTGCTTCCGGGCCGCGTACTCCCGCATGATCTCCATGCCCTCGAACGTCACGCACTGGCGCACGGCCAGCGGGCTCATGGTCAGGGTCTTCAGCGATTCGAGCAGGAGATCGCAGAATCAGCGGTAAAAGTCCGAGGTGATCTGCCGCCTCTCGGTTTCCGTCTTTTCCGGAAAGCTGCTGAGGAGGTTGGCCAGCACCACCCGGGTGCGATAGCCGAAGATGCGGAACATGAAGAAACACAGGACGTCCGACAGCCGGTAAAGCACCGGGAACGGCAGCAGCGAGACGCCATAGACGAACGGAAGGGCAAGGTAGTACCCCAGGCTTCTGCGCGACGGAGTCCTGCTCACCATGGAATTATCGCACGAGCCACAGGGTGCCGGCTTACCAAATGCTCACACGGATGTGATTGGCATCTCCACGCCCGGAGGCCAGAACTCTACCCGCGTTTCGTCGTCGTAGCCGATGCCTTCCCGGCGCGCTGCCTCAGCAGGCTCTCCGCCGGGATGCCGATGAACGGAAGAAGGTCGAGCGGCTGTGCCGCTACATCGCCCGGCCACCCATCGCCACCGGGCGGCTGTCGATTACCGCCCAGGGCCAGGTGCGCTACCGTTTGAATTCCCTATCCTCTCCGGTCATGCTCTGCACAATCAGACACACAGCGGGAGGCTCCATGCCGATTCGTACCGTCGCAACTCGTGCCCTTCTCTCTGCGGCATTGCTGTGTTGCACTGCAACTACACAGGCCGCTCTGGTGTCCCGCGCCGGCGGCTTGGTCTATGACGATGTGCAGAACATTACTTGGCTGCAGAACTGGAGCACCACTGCCGCGATGAGCTGGACCGCCGCCAACACATGGGCTAACAACCTGGTGTATGGCGGCTACAGCGACTGGCGGCTACCCACCGCCAACACCACAGCCACCAGCAATTGCAGCGACAACTTCGCTCCAGGCGGCGGGTTTCCCAACCAGTACTTCGGCTTCAACTGCACCGGCAGCGAGATGGGGTACATGTTCTACAACTATCTGGGCGGCAAGGCCGGTGAAAGCGTGCTGACTCAAGGAAGCGATACGGAGTTAGAGAAAGCCAACTTCGCGCTGTTCACGAACGTGCAGCCCTTCGCCTACTGGTCCGGTACGGAGTACGCGCCGAATCCGATCATCGCGTGGTATTTCGATAACTCCATCGGCCGCCAGGCCAACGCACAGAAGAACGATTTTTTTCTGTCCGCCGTGGCTGTGCGCTCCGGCGATGTCGTGGCACCGGTGCCCTTACCCGCCGCTGGTTGGTTGCTGCTCGCTGGCGTGGGTGCGCTGAGCGCGGTAAAACGGCGGCGCTCGTCAGTCCCATCGTGATCCTGCCCCTGGGCCACCGCAGCCCGGATTCGTTCAGTCCGTTACGGGGTCGCTGAACGCACGGCCAGGCGCTCGACGCTGACTGCAGTGTTACGGGCGCCTGCTGGCTCGTCTTTAAACGATTGAGCGTGAGCGCCGATGGCGGGCATTCATGCGGCCCCCAAGAACCGTCATGGACGCCGAATTAGAGCAACAGGCGCCGGAGGGTGCAAATCTGTCGTCCGATAACACAATGGCCGTACGGCGCCGCCCTCTTGAACCTATTTTCCTCAGTTAAACTGCGGAATCTAGGTTGAATGGCCAACCAAACAGTACAAACAAGGGTTGACGCGCCTTGAACATCGGCCAAACAAAGCGCGTCCCGCCAGAGGGCCGGGAGCGGGCGTGCAGACTGGCCGCGAGGCTGTATTCACCCCTGAATCGCTCTGCCCGTACCGGATTTGCGCCCCGCACCACCGGGTCTTCGACCCAGGCTGCCACCC
>JBBQJK010000004.1:0-16388 GCA_038325835.1 Gammaproteobacteria bacterium | reverse complement strand
CCAACCTCAGCCGGGTACAGGACGATCGTCGTCAGCGCCGTCACGTTTTCCAGCCAGTCGAAAGCGGTCGCCAGCATCAGCACGAGCAGCAGCTTGCGGGCCACCAGAGCGGCATAGAGCCGGGGCAGACTGGCTCGCAGGGCGAAAGCTACGGTGGCTGTGATGAAGAGTCCGGCGAAGAACGGGAAGGCGTAGTCGATCAGGGTGAAGGCGTAGTAGAGCTCCCGGGCCTGGTCTGTGTAGCCCGCCAGCTGCGGATAGACCTCCCCGGCACCAAGGTCATTCTGCAAGTCGAAGGGCATTGCGCCGCCTGAGTACGCGGGGAAATTTTTCCCGATCCGCATCAGCGCCTGGAGTGAACCCACAAAGAGGAACAAGACGGCGCCATAGAGCCACCAGGTCATCGAGATCCGGAGTATCAGGTCTTGCAAACGGCCAAGCATCGAACTCTGCACATCTTTGCCTCGCGGCATCATGCCCCTTCGAACCGGACTCCTCAAACGCAGTGGATATACTGAAACCATGAAGTACTGGCTAATGAAGTCCGAACCCTCGGTCTACGGCATCGATGCTCTGCAGAAGGACAAAGTGACGAGCTGGGGCGGGGTCCGCAACTACCAGGTGCGCAACATGTTCCGGGACCACTTCGCGAAGGGTGATCTGGCCTTTTTCTACCACTCCAGCTGTGACGAGCCTGGCATCGTCGGCACTATGACTGTTGCCGGCCCTGCCTACCCGGATCCGGCCCAGTTTGACCAGGGATCCGCGTATTTCGACCTACGCAGCCCGCGGCAGAACCCGACCTGGCTCGCAGTGGATGTCCGCTTCAAGCACCGCTTCGCCAGGCCGTTGTCCCTGGAAGCACTGCGCCAGCACCCCGAGCTGGCCGGGCTGCAGATTCTTCGTCGGGGCAACCGCTTGTCTGTTACACCCCTGATGGAGAGCGAAGCAGAGTTCGTGCTCGCGATGCGTGCCTACATCTGATCAAGGATCTCTTGCCGCACGTCGCTGATCTCGGCGGCGCGGGAGGCGGGGTGACTGGCGGTATCGCAGCGTGGTGTCCGCGGGCAGGCGGTGCTCCGGGGGCAGATCACGCTGGCCGGGGATTCCAGGGCTGTGCTGATCCACTCGATATTCAACACCCGTCCGACCAGGCGAATTGCCTCTGCAGACTTCTCCGGAACGGCAGCTTGGCCCGCGTGTCGCCGGCACGCCTGGCTGATTTGCCGGACGACGTCTTCCGCGTTGATGCCCTGGGATTCAATGGCGGGGACCAGGTCCACGCCGACGGACAGCACATGGGGGTTGCCCGCCATGTCTTTGGTGCGTACCGAGTGGCAGCAGTAGAGTAGTGAGCGGTCGCCATCGATGAGCACAGAGATCTGCGACGCGGGCTGTGAAGTGCGGGCCTGCTCCAGCATCCGGAACACAGCCCACCGGGGACAGGGATCGGAAACCATCGCGAGGTTTCCCCAAGGCAGCGGTATCCCGTTGCCCCGGTAGACAGCCCGGAGAAAGCCGGGCGGGTAGGCGTCGAAGAAGTGCCAGTGCCGGTAGGGCGACACCGCCGTCATCCGGCGCATGATCACGGCAGGCGTCAGCTCAAGGCGGCGCCCCGCTTCCACCTGGTAGTTCTCCCGGGCGAGGAAGCGGCGGAAGGGCCGCTTCGGGCAGAGCAGGGCGCCGGCGAAAAAGCTGCACTCGAAGTCGCGCCAGGCATACAGCACGTCCTGGGCATTCATGCCTCCGGTGTTTTGCTCAGCTCCCGTCGGGCTGCCGCCCATCTCGCCACCCGTGGCGTGGGCGGACTTCAGTCCGTCGCCGCCGTGGAGCACCTTGTGCGCCAGATGCGACGCCAGATCGAACTTGAGGCGCGCCGGATCCTTCTGTAGTTGCCGGTTCATATAGATGCTGGACGGTGGTTCGAAAAATGACCGGACCATGCTGCGCACCTCCCGATCGTTGTCGCGGGCGAGCAGCGGTTTACGATCGAACCAGTGGATCTCTACCCCGTGGCGCCTGCACAGGCCCATCAGGTCATCCACGGACAGGGGAAACCGTCGCTCCCCAACTTCCTCGGCCGATCGCTCCAGATCGGGGAAGTCGTTCCGGGCCATTTCCTGGTAGGAACGGATCAGCAGGTGGGCAAACTGACGGCCGGTCGTTCCGGTCTGGGCCAGCAGCTCGGGAATCGCTGCCTCGAGCAGTTCCCGGGAGAACAGGAAGCCGGGCTCCAGGGGAATTCGTGCGACGCCCCCCTTGGCCTTGCCCACCGGTGGCGACTCAACGTCCGTGTTCTCGTCCAGGAACCACCGGGCATCCTTTTGAAAGACCGACGCCAGCAGTTCCAGGAGAGGGGCAGAGGGGATGCGCTGCCCGGTCTCGATCATGCTGAGGTAGGAAACGGAGGGGGCAACAGCGGCATCCAGCTGAATGCAGCGCGCCGAAAGATCCTGCAGGGTCAAACCGTTGCGCTTCCGCAGACTCCGGATCTTTGCCCCCAGAAAATGACTCTTGCGCAGCAGACCTGACATTTATGGCGCCCGGGATTAGGTTGTGAAATTTACAGTGTGAAATTTCTATTGTGAAATTTTGCTTGGATTTATCGTAAAGTTCCAGCTCACTGAACGCAACCGGAAGCATGCCCATGGCCAACAACAATCCTGGAGAACAGATTCAGCGCGACTGGGCGACCAGCCCCCGGTGGCAGGGCATTACCCGCCCTTACACGGCGAAGGACGTGGTCCGCCTGCGGGGTTCGGTCCCTATTGAATACAGCCTTGCGCGGCTCGGCGCAGAGAAATTCTGGAGCCTGCTGCACTCGGAGAAGGTCGTTTCGGCGCTGGGCGCGCTGACCGGCAATCAGGCTGTCGAGGAAGTCCAGGCCGGGCTGAAGGCGATCTACTGCTCCGGCTGGCAGGTCGCCGGTGACGGCAACAGCAGTGGCGACATGTACCCCGACCAGAGTCTCTATGCGGTGGACTCCGTGCCCAAGATGGTGGAGCGCATCAACAATGCCCTGCTCCGGACGGATCAGATTCACCACATGGACGGCAACCAACAGATCGACTGGCTCGCGCCGATCATCGCCGATGCCGAGGCCGGCTTTGGCGGCAACCTGAATGCGTTTGAGTTGATGAAGGCCATGATCCGGGCCGGCGCAGCCGGCGTGCATTTTGAAGATCAGCTGTCATCTGCCAAGAAGTGCGGCCACATGGGTGGCAAGGTTCTGGTGCCGACTCAGGACGCGATCAACAAACTCGTCGCTGCCCGTCTTGCGGCCGATGTCATGGGAGTGCCGACGGTGCTGATAGCCCGCACGGATGCTGATGCCGCCAATCTGCTCCAGGCAGACTATGACCAGCGTGACCAGAAGTTCCTCACCGGCAGCCGGACTAACGACGGGTTCTACGAAGTCCGCGCCGGTCTTGACCAGGCCATCGACCGCGGCTTGTCCTACGCACCCTATGCCGACCTCCTCTGGTGCGAGACGTCCAAGCCCGATCTGGCCCAGGCGGAGCGCTTCGCCAAGGCCATCCACGCGAAGTTTCCCGGCAAGCTCCTCTCCTATAACTGCTCCCCGTCCTTCAACTGGAAGGCCAACCTCCCGGCCGAGAAGCTGAAGGAGTTCCGGGAGCGGCTTGCGGAGATGGGGTATCGCTATCAGTTTATCACCCTGGCCGGCTGGCACGCCCTTAACCTTTCCATGTTCGAACTGGCGCGGGCCTACAAGCAGACAGGCATGCACGCGTATTCCGAACTGCAGGAACGGGAGTTTGCGAACGAGCAGCACGGGTTCCGCGCCGCCAAGCACCAGGCGTTTGTTGGCACGGGGTACTTTGATGCCGTTCAGACCGTGATCTCCGGCGACGCGTCCACCACGGCCATGAAGGGCAGCACGGAAGCCGAGCAGTTTCATGGTCCCGATGGCCACTAGCCGTCTTGCCGTGAACCAGCGCTGGCGCCTACGCGCTGGACGGGTCTAGCCCGCCCACCATGGGCCACGAGCTGCCACGCCGGACCGCAGCCGGGATCTTTGGCGCCTTCGAGGACTATAACCACGCCTTCCAAGCGATCACCCGGCGGGCTGAGCGACGGTTTTTCGAGCGCGAGTGGCAACTCGGCCAGCGTGATGCGGTAGAGCGGATCGAGCTTTACGACCGGCGCGTGGAGAAGTGCCTGGCGGATCTGGTAGGGCACCTGGGCCGGCACATCGCTGAGGAGTCCACCTGGCGCGAGATCAAGGCAGAGTTTGCCAGCCTGATAGCCACGTGCCCCGATCGCAAGTTCGATGCCACGTTCTTCAACTCGCTCACCCGCAAGGTGTTCAAGACCGTCGGGATGAACCGTGATGTGGAGTTTTCCAGCGTCGCCGACGAGGAGGGTGAGAGCCACGCCGCCCCCCAGTCCGGTGATCTGCCGATTCGGGCAGCACGACCGGGTATCGCACTGCTGCCCGCCGTCGAGTACCTCCTGTCCGGCGCGCCCTGGGCCCGTCACTACGCAGATCCGGCGGCGGCGGCCCACTTCGTTGCTGACGAGATTGCGGCCGTACTCAGCGCCCGGCTGCTCAAGACGGAGGGTCTCCAGCTCGAAGTTCTCCAGCCGGTGTTTTATCGGGCAACCCGGGCGTTCCTGGTCGGCAAGGTCGCGGGAGACGGCTGGACCCTGCCGCTGATCATCGCCTTTGCCCACCCGGACAGCGGCATCGTGGCCGATGCGGTGATGATGTCTGAGTACGAAGTCCGGCCCCTGTTCGGGTTCTCCCGTTCCTACTTTCACGCCGACCTGCCGGCAGTGGAGCCGGCGGTGCGCTACCTCAGCGCCATCATGTCGGGCAAGCCGGTGGATGAGATCTACACGGTGCTTGGCCGGGCCAAGCAGGGCAAGACTGAGCGGTATCGCAGCCTCTTTCGCCACCTGGCGAGGTCAACCGACTCCTTCGTCCATGCCGAAGGCATTCGGGGCATGGTGATGATCGTCTTCACGCTGTACTCGTCGGAGCTCGTGTTCAAGGTGATCCGGGACCGCTTCGCAGAGCCCAAGACGGCATCCCGCGAAGAGGTCATGGAGAAGTACCAGTTTGTGTTCCAGCACGACCGGGTCGGCAGGCTCGTGGATGCCCAGGAGTTCCGGCAGCTGCGCTTTCCGAAGACCCGGTTTGCACCGGAACTTCTCGACGAGTTGCTCACGTCGTCCTCGGCTACCTGCCGGCTTGACGGCAACGACCTGATTATCAGCCACCTTTACATGGAGCGGCGTATGAAGCCGCTGGATGTGTTCATTCGTGAAGCCAGCCCGGATGCGGCGCGGCGCGCCATCCGCGACTATGGGCAGGCGATCCGTGATCTGGCGCTGAGCAACGTCTTTCCCGGCGACCTGCTCCTCAAGAACTTCGGCGTGTCCCGGCACGGGCGCGTGGTGTTTTACGACTACGACGAGCTGTGCCTGGTTACCGAATGCACCTTCCGGGACCTGCCGACAGCCCGGGACGACGAAGACGAGATGCGGGCAGAGCCCTGGTTCTTTGTGGGCACCACTGATGTCTTTCCCGAGCAATTTATCGAGTTCCTCGGTTTGCGTGGCGACCTGCGGGAGGAGTTTCTTCGCCATCACGCGGAGCTTCTGACGGCGGACTACTGGCGGAGCCTGAAGGCCTGCCACCTGGCGGAAAGGCACCTGGAAGTGGTGCCCTACACACGGCGGCGCGCGGTCGACGTTAGCCCCTGACCCGTCGCGGGACCCCCAGCCCGGTGAGCCGGGCGGCTGTCCATGCCGACGTGACCCTGGAATTCGCATATCCTAGCGACCGGCGCGGCCCAGTCCTGGCCCGTCGCTGGAGTCTTCGGGAGTCATCGGTGGCCAATGCATTGCCGCGGGATCGGTTGATCCTGCTCGTCGGTCTCATCACTTACGGGATGGGCCAGTCGCTCCTCTTCGTGATTTTCGCGCCGCTCGCCCTGAAGCTCGAGATCTCGACCGGGCAGCTCGGGTTCATCATTGCGGCGTCCAACGTCATGCTGGCGTTCTCGGCGCCACGCTGGGGCAGGGCCAGTCAGCGGCTGGGCCGGCGGACTGTTTACCTGATCGGCCTCGCCGGCTATGCCGTGGGCTATGGACTGCTCGCCTTCGGCGTACAGCTGGGCCTGATGGGCATCGTCAACGCTGGTTCGCTGTTCGCCCTGCTGCTCGTCCTGCGCATGGCCTACGGTCTGGTCGTTGGCGGGATCAATCCCGCTGCCACGGCCTACATTGCGGATACGACTGATGAGCAGTCCCGATCCTCCGGCATGGCCTTGGTCGCGATGGCCGGTGGCCTGGGCACCATCATTGGCCCGGCCTTTGGCGGCGCGCTGGCCGGCATCAGCCCCTTGTTTCCCATGTATGCCGCCGCTGGTCTGGCCCTGGCCGCCGGCGTCTGGGCATATGTGGCGCTGCCTGAGCCACCCCGGCGTGCCGATGCCGCCCAGGATCTGCGCCTCCGGATCACGGACCCGCGGATCCTCCCGTACCTCGTGGGCTGGGTCGTGGTGTTCGGGACCTTCACGGGTGTGCAGACCGTGACAGCAGCCTACATCGCAGATCGGTTCGGCGTCACGGACACCACTGCTGCCCAGCGGACGATGATGCTGGCGATGCTCTCCATGGCCTTCGTCACGGTCTTCGTCCAGGCGGTGGTCTTGCAGCGCTGGAAGGCCTCGCCGGCCACCATGCTGAAGACCGGCTTCGCGGTAATGACGGTTGCGCTGCTGGTGCTCGCGTTTGGTCCGGGAGTGGTTTCGCTGTACGTGGGCTACGGCCTGTTTGGACTCAGCTTCGGCTTCACCGCGCCGGGACTCAACGCTGCTGGCAGTCTCAGCGTGGAACGGGAAGAGCAGGGTGCGGTTGCCGGACTGCTGTCCGCAGCGCCCACCGTCGGGATGATCTTCGGCCCGATTCTCTGCGGCCTCGTCTACGGCGTCGCGCCAGTCTCACCGATGCTGGGCGGCGCGGTGCTGACGGCGCTTCTCGGCGTCTGGTTCCTGTTCGTCAACGTGCCGGACCCCCGGCCGACGGCGCCTGCGTAGGAGCGCCTTTAGGCGCGATTCAATATCGATCGCGCCTAAAGGCGCTCCTACAAGGCGCTCCTACAAGGCGCTCCTACTTGGCCCGCAGCATCCGCATCCCGTTCAGGGTGACCACCAGCGTCGCGCCGACGTCGGCCAGTACGGCGAGCCAGAGGCTGGCGAGACCCGGAATGGCGAGCCCGAGCACGGCCAGCTTGAGGCCGAGGCTCAGCGCGATGTTCTGCTTGACCACGCGGCGCGCCAGGCGACTGATGCGCAGGGCCGTGGCGATGGCGTGCAGGTTGTCCTGCATCAGTACCACGTCGGCGGTCTCCATGGCCTGGGCCGTGCCCCCGCCGCCCATGGCAATGCCAATGTCCGCCTGGGCCAGCGCCGGCGCGTCGTTGATGCCGTCACCGACCATCGCCACCGTACCGTGGGCCTGCAGTTCGCGAACCACACTCAGCTTGTGTTCCGGCAGCAGGCCGGCCCGCACCTCGTCGATGCCGCCAATCTGTTTCGCGATGGACTCCGCCACGCTGTGGTTGTCCCCGGTGAGCATGACCGTCCTGAGTTGGGGGTCGAGAGCGTGGAGTTCCCTCAACGCAGCCTGGCTGGCCGGCCGCGGCTGGTCCTCGACGCCGATATACCCAACCATGCTGCCGCCCCGCCCAACGAGCATCACGGTCTTGCCGGTGGACTGAAGGCCGGCCGCCTCGGTGCAGACCTGGTCAACGCAGTCGTCGCCGTGGGCAAAAAGCTCATGCGTGCCGACGGAGATGCGCTCACCGGCCAGATCCCCGGAGACGCCGCGACCCACATGGGCAGTGATGTTCGCGGCCTGTGGCAGGCGGTTCGCCACACCACGGCTCTGGGCAGAGGCTACGACGGCCTGGGCCAGCGGGTGTTCGGAAGCGGTTTCCACTGTCGCAGCGACGGCGACCACCTCTTCGCAGGTACCGCAATCGTCATTCGCGGCGACCGGGTGCAAACAGTCCTTGCCGCGGATGGCGGTGACGGCTGGCCGTCCCGCAGTGAGTGTGCCGGTCTTGTCGAAAGCAATGACGTTCACTCTCGCGAGGCGGTCCAGCTGGGCGCCGCCCTTGACCAGCACACCCAGCTGGGCGAGCCGCGCGAGCGCACTGACAACGGTGACAGGGATGCTGATAATCAGTGCACAGGGACAGGCAATGATCAGCAGCGCCAGGCCGCGGTAAAGCCAGCCACGGGTGCCATCGGCAAGATCCAGAAAGGGCTGGCCGAAGACCAGTACCGGGATAGCAACCAGCAGAGCGGCGAGCACCACGACCAGCGGCGTGTACCAGCGGGCGAAGCGGTCGATGAAGCGCTCTTCCGGCGTGCGCTGGGAGAGTGCCCGTTCCACCATCTGCGCAATGCGGGTAACGGTGGACAGGCCCGCCGGCCGCAGGACCTCCACGGTGAGAGCGCCGGGGCCATTGACAGTGCCCGCCAGTACTTCATCGCCGACCGTCCGGTCCACGGGCATGCTCTCGCCGGTTACCGCGGCCTGATTGATGCTGGAACTGCCCTCAAGGATTCGCCCGTCGAGCGGGACGCGCTCACCGGGGCGGACCAGGATATGGGCTCCGACCGGAACGGACGCCGTCGGCCGTCGCAGCTGGTGGAAGTGCAGGGCGGCAGCCGGCGGTGACGCGGCGTGCTGGTGCTCGTGATCTTCGTTATGGCCGTGCCCGTGTTCCTGCCGTTCGTGATCGTCGGGCGACGAGTGACCCTCCGCGTGAGCTTCGAGCACCGTGGCTTCATCCGGCTGCAAGGACAGCAGGCTCCGCAGTGCATCCCGGGACCGCTCCGCGCTGTAGGCTTCCAGCGCCTCACCCAGGGTAAACAGCAGGACCACCGCCGCTGCTTCCCCGGTCTCCCCGATCGCCACCGCACCGACGGTAGCGATACCCATGAGCAGATCAATGGTGACCCGGCGCGCGACGAAGAGGGAGCGCAGGCCCTTGAAGAGAATCGGGGTGCCGACCACGACCACGGTCGCGAGCAGCACAGCCTCGATCAGTGCGGGTCCGAAGGTGATGGCAAGCAGCGCGGCGGCGATGATGAGGATGAAGGCGGCGAGGGCAATCTGCGTGCGGCGCTCAGCGGCGAGAAAACGCAGAAAACCGCTCAGCCCGAGCAGTTCCGGGCGCGGTGCCTGCTTGGGTGTGGTGCTATCAGCGATCTGGTAGCCGAGGACCCTGACCCGGGCTTCAATCTGGTCCCGCGTGGCCGAACCGGTGGCCTCCAGCGTTTCAGTCGTGAAGTCGACGCGGACTGTGGTGATACCGGGGACGGTGCTCACGGCCTGCTCGATCGTCTGTGCACAACTGCCGCAGTCCATTCCCTGAATCTTCAGGCGAAGGGCAGGCGCAACGGTGGCATTCATCAGCATCAACTCCCGGAGAGCCCGGAACACCCGGACTCTGAGGAGGAATGGTGCACCTTGAAGATGACTTCAAGGTCAAGGGCGGCCTCGCCGAAGGTCAGGGTTAGCGACTGCCCCGGTCCAGGACCTCAAAGTCTGCCACCCTCGGCAAGGCCTGGCAGGCCTGAGCTATGCGCTCGGGAGGAACCGTCACCTTGCGCTCCCGCAGATTGAACCACGCGCCGCGGACCACCACGGTGGCGCAGTGCACGCCGTCCAGCCGGGTCACCACGTGCCGCATCCGCCAGTGCTTCCAGTCCGGGGATGCACCGGTGAACTCCACGGCGACAGTCATCCGGTCTTCGCCGGAGACCTCCCGCAGATAATCAGTTTCCTCGCGGAAGACGACGAGACCCACGCCCAGTTCGTGGAACACGGCCATGGTCACCCCCACCGAGGCAAAGGCTGCCAGGCGGCTGTGGGTTGCCCAGTCCATGAACGCCGTGTGCCGGGCATGGCCGTTCGGATCCAGGTCAGCCCAGCGCACCTCGCAGGTGGTGGTAAAGGCAGTCATGAGCGATCTCCAGGCAAGCAGTAACGCTACCACGGCCTTCACAGGTCCGAAAACGGCGAGTATCGGTGAATCCCCCGCGCATAATCCCTGACATGTCACCCAGCAGCGTCAGGCCCGACCCCCGGGGGGACCACTACTACCGCGCCCTGCTCACTCACGATGCCGGTTTTTCCTGCTGGCGCTGCCTGGCACCGGCGACTGGACCACTGAACTGATCGCGATGCGCGCCCTGGCCTGGCTCGACGCGGTCGTGCGTCTGTGGCGGAAACTGGAGAAGTAATCATGCAAATAGCCGGACTGGTAGCGCAGGCGCGCTTCGATTCACCCTTGGGCCCGCTGACCGCGGCGGCAACCGAGAAAGGCCTTGCGGGTCTCTGGTTCGACGGGCAGGCCCATCACCCGGGGCCGCTGGCGGCGCCCGGGAATCCCCAGCATCCCGTGCTCGTCCGGGCCCAGCGGGAGCTGACTGCCTACTGGAAGAGTGCTGATGCCAGCTTCAGCGTGCCGCTGGATCTGCAGGGCACCGACTTTCAGCGCAGGGTGTGGCGCGCGCTGTTGAAGATCAAGCCTGGCAGCACCAACTCCTATGCGTACATCGCTGCGCGAGCGGGTTCCGCCGTCGCGGTGCGTGCGGTCGGCGGAGCCATCGGCCGGAACCCGGTGTCCATCATCGTCCCCTGCCATCGTGTGCTGGGGAGTAATGGTGCGCTGACCGGTTACGCGGGCGGCCTGGACCGCAAGCAGGCCCTCCTGGCGCGGGAGGCCGCCCTACTCCCGTAGGAGCGGCTTTAGCCGCGACCATCCTCGCTGGTTGCCAGACGGGGTCGCGGTTAAAGTCGCTCCTACGCGGACCCCCGGTGCTCCAGCGCCAGGAAAAACTGCGCGAAGAGGAAGGCGTTGTCCCCCTGTGCGGAGAACACGTGGCCCTCCGCCGTCTTCTCCACCTGCGGCTCCGTGTGGGCCTCGCAGCCGGCTTCGGACAACGCGATCTCCCGCAGTGCAGCGCCTATGCCCGGATCCTCGCCGGGCACGAGCACGCTGTAGCCGTCGGTCTCACGCCACACATGAATGTGCCGGCCGCGCAGCACATTGAGCGCCTCGCCCCGGCTCAGCGACGCAAGGTTGCAGCCCATGCGCTTCATCAGGGCGCTCAGGGAAGCGGCTTCGTCCTGGGGCGTGCTGCTGTGGCCGCACACGTGGTCCACCAGGCGGCGGTAGAGGCGGCGGGCGCTGTCGGCCGCCGGGAGTTGCTCAGACATTTCCCGCAGGAAGACCTCCAGTTCGTGCCGGAGCACCAGCAGTTCGGTCAGGCGCCGTTCGATCTCCAGGAAGCGGTCCCCCGCAATCTGTGCGACATCGCCCCCCTTGCCTGCCCGCTTCCGGGCCCCCGGGCCACCAGCGCGCCGGCCCGGCGGGAGGCCTGCCTCGACCTGGCCGGCTGCCAGGAACTGGCGGATATCATCGAGGGAAAAGCCGAGGCGCTTGGCCCGGTTGATGAAGAGCAGGGTTTTTTCCGCTTCGGGGCCATAGACCCGATAGCCGGAGGCGGTTCGTCGGCCGGGAACCAGCAATCCTTCTTTCTCGTAGTAGCGAAGGACCGAGGTGGCGACCCGGGCCCGTTTGGCCAGGGCCCCGATCGTGTATTCCCGCTGGGTGGTCGTAGCCATGCGTCGTCCCCGGGTCCCGTTGACCTTGAATGCGACTTGAAGGTCTATAGTAACTTTTTGGAGGACCACCATGCTGGGCATCGACAAGCGTCTGATCGTCAAGTCCACCAGCCGCTGGCTGATCGCCGGCATCGTGGCTGGCATAGCCGGCGTGCTGCTGAGCCTGGCCCTGTTCACGGTGCTGGGCCTCGGCATCGACGGCCTGCTCTCTGGTGAGGCAGTGGTCGAGAAGTACCTGCCCGTCCTCGTCGGGCTGCTGGCCGCCAAGCTCGCTGCCGGCTGGTTCTTCCGCTTTGCCCAATACCGCGCCTCCTCCCAGACCAAGCTCTCGGTGCGGGACATGGTCTACGAGCACGCCCTTCGCCTGGGTCCTGCGGTGCTCGACAAGAAACGCACCGGCGAGCTCGTGAACATTGCTGTGGATGGCATGGACTGGATCGAGCTGTTCTATGGCGTGTACTTCGTGCAGTTCGTGGTCGGCATGGTCACGCCCATCGCGCTCTGCATCTATATCGGCTTCGTCGACTGGGTGGTCGGCCTCTCCCTGATTGTCGCCATTCCGCTCACCCCGCTGTTTCTCGGCGCCCTGTCCAAGCAGTTCCGCAAGGTCAGCGAGAAGTATGCGGACGTCAACAACCAGCAGAGCGCGGCCTTCCTGGACGCCCTGCAGGGCATGACGACGCTCAAGATGTTCAACCTGGGCGCCAGGCGCGGTGCCGAGATGTACGCGGCCACCGAGGAGCAGCGCGTCATCACCATGCGCCTGCTGTTCGTCAATCAGGTGATGATCCTGCTGGTGGACTTTGGCTTTGCGCTGGGCACCACGCTGGTCCTCACGATCGTGGCCCTGCTGCGGATGGATGCCGGCTTTCTGAGCGCCGGCCAGGTGGTGGCGCTGATTCTTGCCAGCGCCGAATTCGCCAAGCCCTTAAGCCTCATCGGGCAGTTCTTCTTTGCTGGGGCCATCGGCCGGGAATTCGCCAAGAAGATCATCGCCTTCCTTGGCGAGAAGCCGTCGGTCGGGGAAGCGGCAAATGCCGTCGCGCCTACCACCAGGGGCTCCGGCGCGATCCGTTTCCGCGATGTGGTCTTCAGCTACCCCGGCACGGACAAGCCGGCAGTGGACCGCTTCTCCCTCGACGTGCGCGCCGGGGAGACGGTGGCCCTGATCGGCCATAGTGGTTCCGGCAAGACGACGGTCGCCAACCTCGTGCTGCGCACCCTGGCGCCCACGGCCGGGTCGATTGAGCTCGATGGCCAGCCTGTCGAGAAAGTGCCCCTCGACTGGGTCCGCGAGCAGATTGCCCTGGTACCCCAGGATCCGTACCTCTTCTACGGCACGATCGCTGACAACCTCCGCCTCGCCAAGCCGGACGCGACGGATCAGGAGCTGATCGCGGCCGCGCGGGCGGCCAATATCTGGGACTTCATTCAGGCCAGCCCGGAGGGCCTCCAGACGCTGGTGGGTGAGCGCGGCCTCTCCCTGTCTGGCGGCCAGGTGCAGCGCGTGGCCATCGCCCGGGCGCTGCTCAAGAACGCCCCGATCATCGTGCTCGATGAGCCCACGTCCCAGATCGACCTGGAGACCGAGTCGGTGATCCACGAGGCACTGGCGCGGCTGACGAAGGACCGCACGGTGCTGCTGATCGCGCACCGGCTGAAGACCGTGCAGACGGCCGACCGGATCGTGGTGATGGCCCACGGCCGGGTGGTGGAGCAGGGCAGTCATGACGAACTGCTGGCCCTGAATGGCGCCTACGCGAGGATGGTGGGCACGACGAGAACGATGGAAAGCGGCCATGCGGTCGCAGGAGGTGTGGCATGAGCACGCAGGAGAAGTCCCACTGGACCACAATGTTCCGGCTTCTCCGGTTCATGAGGCCCCTGAACGGCGTCATGGCCATCTCGGTCACAGCCCGCACCGCCAAGCTCTGGGGTGCCACGCTCCTGGTGGCCGTCGCTGCTGCCGCCGTGGGCAAGTACGTCGCCAACCCGACCAGCGCGGAGCTGTGGTCCGCTACCGGTTGGCTCGTGCTCGGCGCCTTCGGCCTCGGCCTGTCCCACTACATCGAGCAGTTCACCGGCCACTACGTCGCCTTCCGCCTGCTTGCCATGCTGCGCAATGAGTTTTACGAGCGGCTGGAACCCCTGGCGCCCGCGGGCATGGGGACCCTGCGGACGGGCGACGCCATTTCCCGGGTCATCAACGACTGCGAGCGGGTGGAGCCGTTCTATGCCCACACGATCGCCCCGGCGATCTGCGCGGTCGTCGTTCCGGCGTCGCTGCTGGGGTGGCTGTATGCCATCCACCCCGCGTTCGCCCTGACCTTGCTGCCCTTCATGCTCTTCATGCTCGTCGCGCTGCCATTGCTGATTGCGGTCATCGGCGGCTCCGGCGATGACCAATGGCGCCGGACCCAGGGCGAGGTGAATGCATTCCTGACCGACAGCTTCCAGGGTTTGCGGGACACGCTGGCCTTCGGCGCCGGCGCTCGCCGGCGGCAGGAAGCGCGGCGCCTCGGCGAAGAGCTGGGCAGGGGCCAGGACAAGCTCACGCGAGCGGATGCTTTCCAGCGGGGCGTCACCGAGCTGGTGGTCGCTGCCGCTGCAGTCGCGATGCTGGTAGTCGGCCAGGACCTCGCCCAGTCCGGCGCCATTGACGTGTTGCGCGACCTGCCCGTCGTGTTCGCCATCGCCGTGACCAGCTTCGGCGCCATGATCGGCTTGAATAACGTCATCAACGACTATCGGGTGTCCATCGTCTGCGCCGACCGCCTGTTCGAGATCATGGATCAGGAGCCGGCTGTCAAGGACCGCTCGAAGGGCTCACTCGGCAAGCTGCAGCCCGCGCTGGTCTTCGACAACGTCCAGTTCGGCTATCAGGCCGGCAACCCCATCCTGAAGGGCATCAGCTTCGACCTGGCTGCCGGCGAGCACGTCGCGCTGGTCGGGACCAGCGGCGCCGGCAAGTCCACCATCGTGAATTTGTTGCTCCGGTTCTGGGACACGACGGGCGGCGATATCCGCATCGGCGGCCGCCCCATCGCCGACCTTCCACTCGAGGACCTGCGGAACCTGGTGGCGGTCGTCTCCCAGCGTAACTACGTATTCAACACCACGATCGGCGACAACATCCGCATGGGCAAGCCCGAGGCCACCGAGGCCGAAGTGGACCGGGCGGCGCGCCGGGCCAATCTGAAGACCTGGATCGACAGCCTGCCCGCCGGCTATGAGACCCCCGTCGGCGAGATGGGCTCGAAGATCTCCGGCGGCCAGCGCCAGCGCCTCGCCATCGCCAGGGCGCTGCTCAAGGACTCGCCCATCCTCATTCTCGACGAAGCCACCTCCAATCTCGATGTCGAGACCGAGAGGGAGGTGAACGCTGCGATTCGCGAACTCCAGGCCGGCCGCACGACCCTGACCATCGCCCACCGCCTCTCCACCGTGCAGAATGCGGACCGGATCCTGGTGCTGGAGCAGGGGCGCGTCGTGGAGCAGGGCCGGCACGCGCAGTTGCTGGCGAAGGGCGGCGTGTACGCCCGCATCTTCGAACTGCAGCAGGACGAGGTCGACGCGCTGCTCGATACGGGCGGCCCGCTCCCCGCGTAGAAATGGGGACAGCAGAAATGGGGACATGCCTCATTTCCATGAACCACTGGATGCTCTTAGGAAATGAGGCATGTCCCCATTTCTGCGCGGGTACGCGCCCCTACGGGGTGGTGGTGATCGCCGCCGCCGCTCGCCGGGCTTTCGCCCGCGCTTCATCCAGGGTTCCGGCGCGGGCAAGGGTCACGCCCATGCGGCGTTTGCCGCGCACTTCGGGCTTGCCGAACAGCCGCAGGCCGGTGTCCGGTTCCGTCAGGGCCGCTTCCACAGTGTTGAACTGCAGGTTGGCAGAGTCGCCCTGGATCAGCAGGGCGCAGGAGGCGGACGGACCGTGCTGGGCGATGTTGGGGATCGGCAAGCCGAGTATGGCCCGGACGTGCAGCGCGAACTGGGAGAGATCTTGGGAGATCAGCGTAACGAGACCCGTGTCATGGGGGCGGGGTGACACCTCGCTGAACCAGACCTGGTTGCCCTTCACGAAGAGCTCCACGCCGAAGATGCCCCGGCCACCCAGTTCGCCCGTCACCGCGGCGGCAATGCGCCGGCTCTCGGCCAGGGCCTTCGGACTCATGGGGTGGGGCTGCCAGGACTCCCGGTAGTCGCCGTCGATCTGCAGGTGCCCGATGGGTTCGCAGAAAGCGGTACCACCCGCATGCCTGATCGTGAGTTGAGTGATCTCGTAGTCGAAGTCGATGAAGCCCTCGACGATCACGCGGCCGGCGCCCGCGCGGCCACCGCCCTGGGCGTAGTCCCAGGCTTTCTGGACGTCGTCTGCCGTGCGCACGGTGCTCTGGCCCTTGCCGGAGCTGGACATCACGGGCTTCACGATGCACGGCATGCCAATGGCGGCGACAGCGGCCTGGTATTCGTCCAGCGTGCCGGCGAAGCGGAAGGGTGAGGTCGAGAGGCCGAGGGTCTCCGCCGCCAGCCGGCGGATGCCTTCCCGGTCCATGGTCAGCTGCGCGGCCCGGGCCGTGGGAATCACGGTGCAACCCTCTGCCTCGAGGGCCTTGAGCTCAGTCGTGGCGATGGCCTCGATCTCCGGCACGATGAAGTGGGGTTGTTCCCGGGCAATCACCGCGCGCAGTGCGACCGGGTCCAGCATG
>JBBQJK010000003.1:0-17237 GCA_038325835.1 Gammaproteobacteria bacterium | reverse complement strand
GGCGGTGGCCAACAGCCTGGCGGCAGTCTCCGCGGGAGCCCGCCAGATTGAGTGCACCATCAACGGAATCGGCGAACGAGCTGGCAACTGCTCCCTCGAGGAAGTCGTGATGGCGATCCGGACCAGGGCCAATCACTACGGACTCAGTACGGGAATCGATACCCGGAAGCTCTACCCCACCAGCCGGCTGGTGGCCAGCATCACGGGCATGCATGTGCCACGCAACAAGGCGGTCGTCGGCGAAAACGCCTTCGCCCATGAATCGGGAATCCACCAGGACGGGATGTTGAAGCATGCCTCCACCTACGAAATCATGAATCCCGAAGACGTAGGTATCAGCCGGTCGAACCTTGTCCTTGGGAAACATAGCGGCCGGCATGCTTTTCGGGACCGCGTGCAGCAACTCGGCTTCAATCTGGGCGACGAGGAACTGAATGCCGCCTTTGCGGAGTTCAAGAAGCTCGCTGATCGCAAGAAGGAAATGTTTGATGGCGACATCGAGGCCATCATCATGAATGCCGAGTCCGGCGGCGAGGGTCCATGGGCAATGGCGGAGCTGCACATATCGGCGGGCACCGGGGCCATTGCGGCTGCTGCCGTCCGTATGCGCCACAGCGACGGACGGACAATCGACGAGGCATCGGTCGGCGAAGGCCCCGTGGAAGCCTCGTTCAAAGCACTTGAACGTGCGACCGGTATCAACCTTGACCTGAAAAACTTTGAGGTCCGCAGTGTGACCATGGGCGAAGACGCCCAGGGAGAGGTCACGGTAACCGTGGACTATAATGGGGTTAGTCACCGGGGCCACGGTGTCAGCACGGACATTGTAGAAGCCGGCGCCCTCGCCTATCTGGACGTGATTAATCGTGTCTGCCGCCAGTCGGCCAGCCGATCGGCTGGTAGTGCCGTTGCCGGTTCTCCCGGCGATGACGTCGTACGCCTTTAAGAGGACTACCAATGGCGATCAAAACCACAGAATGGATATGGCATAACGGGAAACTGGTGCCCTGGCAGAGCGCCACCGTGCATGTATTGAGTCATGCCCTGCACTATGGGTCATCGGTTTTCGAAGGCGTGCGGGCCTATGCAACGCCGTCCGGGACCATGGTTTTCCGGCTGCAGGCACACACGCGGAGGCTGCTCGATTCAGCAAAGATCCATCGCATCGAGATCCCCTGGACGAGCGCGGAAATCAACGCAGCGTGCAAGGAGGTCGTCCTGCGTAACGGCCTGAAGAGCGCCTACATTCGCCCACTGGTCTACCGCGGCTTTGGCGAAGTCGGCGTCGTGCCCAAACCCGGACACCCCGTAGAGCTGGCGATTGCCGCCTGGGAATGGGGGGCATACCTCGGACCGGAGGCCCTCGAGAAGGGTGTCGATGTCTGCGTCTCATCCTGGCAACGAGTCGCGCCCAATACGATACCTGCCCTGGCCAAGGCGGGGGGCAACTATCTGTCCAGTACGCTCGTTGGCTGGGAGGCAAGGGATCGGGGCTTTGCCGAAGGCATCGCCCTCGGAGCAGACGGTACGGTCAGCGAGGGTGCGGGAGAGAACCTGTTCCTCGTCCGGGACGGCGTGCTGATCACACCGCCGGCTGCTGCCTCAATTCTCCTGGGGATCACCCGGGACAGCGTCATCATGCTGGCTCGTGATCTGGGCATCGAAGTCCGGGAACAGGTCTTGCCTCGGGAAATGATGTACATCGCTGACGAGATATTCCTGACTGGAACGGCGGCCGAGATTACGCCGGTCCGATCCGTGGACAGACTGACAGTCGGCGCCGGCTCCCGGGGACCCATCACCAAGCTCCTGCAGGATGCCTTCTTCGGCCTGTTCAGCGGCGCTACAGCCGACAAATGGAACTGGCTTGAGCCTCTGGATGGACCGGCTACCAAAACGACGGCCAGCCGCCAGTAGCTATCAATACTCCACTTTCACCCACTGCTTTGTCAGGAACTGCTGAAATGAGCGGCAAATCGCTTTTCCAGAAAATCTGGGATGACCATATCGTGGTACCAGAGACCGCGGATACGCCAGCGGTGCTCTATATAGACCTTCATCTCACCCACGAAGTGACGTCGCCTCAGGCGTTCTCGGTACTCAGATCCAAAGGACTAAAGCTGAGGCGCCCAGACCTCACGCTGGCAACCCTCGACCACTCGACGCCAACAGTACCGATCGCGTCACTGAAGGATCTCGACATCGTCGCTGAGCCGGCAGCCGCTGCACAGATTCGCATGATGATCGAGAACTGCCGGGAGTTCGGTATTGAACTCTTTGGCTTCGACAGCGACGCGCGGGGCATCGTGCACGTGATTGGTCCTGAACTGGGAATAACGCAGCCTGGTAAAACCATCGTCTGCGGGGACAGTCATACCAGCACGCACGGTGCATTCGGGACTCTGGCATTTGGCATTGGCACCACCGAAGTCGGCCACGTAATGGCTGCGCAGTGCCTGTTGCAGCGCCGTCCGAAAACCCTGGCGATCAACGTCGACGGAAAGATTGGTCTGGGCGTGACGGCCAAGGACATCATCCTCGCTATCATCGGCAGAATCGGCGTTGGTGGTGGCACGGGCCACGTCATCGAGTACCGCGGCAGTGCCATTCGGCGTCTCAGCATGGAGCAGCGCATGACCGTCTGCAACATGTCAATCGAAGGTGGCGCACGGTCCGGGATGATTGCTCCCGACGACACAACTATCGAGTACCTGAGAAACCGTCCCATGGCCCCAAAGGGTTCCGCGTGGGATACCGCCGTGGCCCGCTGGCGGCGACTTCCCTCCGATCCGGATGCTACTTTTGATCGGGAGGTCACCCTTGACGCCAATCTGCTGACGCCCATGGTCACGTTTGGGACCAACCCGGGAATGGTGGTGCCCATCGGTGACCCAGTACCCACCGCAACGGACGCCAGCTTCCGCAAAGCGCTGGAGTACATGCGCGTTGTGGAAAACAAGCCCATGCTTGGGATGCCAGTGGATGTGGTCTTCATCGGCAGTTGCACCAACTCACGCCTGTCCGATCTGCGTGAAGCGGCCAGCGTCATGCGGGGCCGAAAGGTAGCCAAGTCCGTGCGCATGCTTGTGGTCCCCGGCTCTGAACAGGTCAAGCGCGCGGCTGAAGCTGAGGGGCTTCACGAAGTCTTTACCGCCGCTGGCGCTGAGTGGCGCGAAGCGGGCTGCTCGATGTGCATCGGAATGAACGGCGACCTGACTGCAAGCGGTCAGCTGTGTGTCAGTACCAGCAACCGAAACTTCGAGGGTCGCCAGGGCATCGGAGCCCGGACCGTGCTGGCCAGCCCACTGACGGCCGCTGCATCCGCCGTCGCCGGTCGGATCGCCGATCCTCGGCCTCTCATTGCCCATTAAGAAAGAGTTCCATGGACAAAGTTAATCTTGTGCAATCACGAACGCTGGTTCTTCCCCAGTCGGACATCGACACCGACCAGATTATTCCAGCCCGATTTCTGACCACGACAACCCGCAAGGGTCTGGGCAACGCTCTCTTTGCCGACTGGCGCTACGACTCAGCGGGCAAACCAAAACCAGAGTTCCTGTTGAATCGACCGGAAGCAAACGGCTGCGGAATCCTGGTGGCAGGGAACAACTTCGGCTGCGGTTCGTCCCGGGAGCACGCGCCCTGGGCGCTGCTCGATTTCGGTATCCAGGCCGTGATCAGTACGGAGATCGCGGATATTTTTCGCGGTAACTCTCTGAAGAACGGCCTCATCCCCGTGATCGTCGATAAGGCGACACACGGCTGGTTGATCGAGAATCCAGGCGCCGATGTCACCGTGGACGTCGCGGCCTGCGAACTGCGACTTCCCGAGGGGCGGACTGTCGCCTTCCCCATCGATGGCTTCTCCAGATATTGCCTGCTGAATGGTGTGGACCAGTTGGGCTATCTGCTCAACCACTCAGATGCCATCACGCGCTTCGAGGGTACGCGCTCGTGGCAGCCCTGATCGGCATACTCGCCGGGGATGGCATAGGACCGGAAGTCACTTCGGAAGCAGTCCGGGTCCTGCAGTCGATTGGGGCCCGACAGTCTCACAAGTTTGAGTTTCGCGAGGGCCTGATCGGCGGCGCTGCCATCGATGCGACCGGCTCTGCGTTTCCGCCAGACACTCGCAAACTTTGCGTCGAAACAGATGCTGTGTTGCTCGGGGCTGTGGGCGGTCCGAAGTGGAGCAGTCCGGACGCCGCCGTGCGTCCAGAACAGGGATTACTTGACCTGCGGGCTGCCATGGCTGTGTATGGGAATCTCCGGCCCGTCGTTACTCACCCCTCCCTGTACGCCTCGTCACCGCTAAAGCCTGAGCGCCTGACCGGTGTAGATATCCTGGTAATTCGGGAGCTTACGGGTGGAATCTACTTTGGACGTAAAGAACGAAGTGCCAATTCTGCCACCGATGTGTGCACTTATTCCCGGCAGGAGATCGAGCGGGTACTGCGTATGGCCGGGCGACTGGCCATGCAGCGACGACGAAAGGTGACCTCCGTAGACAAGGCCAATGTTCTGGAGACCTCCCGACTCTGGCGCTCTGTTGCGACGGAACTGTACGCGCGGGAATTTCCCGGGCTGCAGGTCGAGCATCTGCTGGTTGACGCCGCCGCCATGCATCTCTTGTCCCGGGCGGCTGAGTTTGACGTCATCGTCACCGAGAATATGTTCGGCGACATTCTGACGGACGAGGCCTCCATGCTTACCGGTTCCTTAGGAATGCTGCCCTCGGCAGCCCTGGGCGATGGCAAGCGGGGGTTGTATGAGCCTATCCATGGCTCTGCGCCTGATATTGCCGGTCAGGGCAAGGCCAATCCCTGTGGAGCCATTCTCAGCGCTGCCATGCTCCTCCGGCATTCCCTGGGGCTGGAGGGGGAGGCCCGGCGAATTGAAAACGCCGTGCTGTCTGCCATTGAGGCCGGCCAGCGGACCGGCGACATCTCGGTGCCAAGCCATGCGCCCGTAAGTACGCGGGCGATGGGCGACGCCATCCTGAGTCGCCTTACAGCCGTTTAGCCTCGCCCACCTGCCAGCCTCTGTTCGCCCTGATGGGGCAGCCTGCACACAGGCTTGCCTTATTTTCTCGCTTGTATTAATGTACTAGCGCGTTATTACATTAGAGCACCGATGAAAGAGCACCGAATTCTTGACCAGCACGATGAGGAAGCCGCGGAGCAAGCCCTGTTCCGCGCAATTCTCAGCCTGCGCGATCTGGGCGAAGTCCGGGCCTTTCTGGTTGATCTCTGTACTCCTGCGGAACTGCAGGCTCTAAAAGACCGATGGCTGGTTGCTGAACTCCTCGACCGCGACCTCCCCTATCGACAGATCCACGACCGGACCGGTGTCAGCGTGACCACCATCGGCCGCGTGGCCCGTTACCTGAACAGTGGATCCGGTGGCTACAGCAAGGCGCTGCAACGCCGGCGAAAGTAGACTGATATGAGCGACAAGACCGCCCGAATAAAGGTTGCTATCCAGAAGTCCGGAAGGCTGACCGAGCAATCGCTGGATCTTTTGCAGCGTTGTGGCCTTAAGTACACGAAGGGACCCGACCAGCTCATCGCTTTTGGTGAGAACATGCCTGTGGATGTCCTTCTCGTTCGCGACGACGACATTCCCGGACTGGTTCGTGACGACGTCTGTGATCTCGGGATTGCGGGCCTGAACATCGTTGAGGAGAAACGCCTGCATTTCCTCGAGCAGGAGCCGGTTGAGCCCTTCCGCATCATCCGCGCCCTGGACTATGGCCAGTGTCGTCTGGCCTTTGCGTACCCGGATGGCAGTCCGCTGCGGACAGTGGCTGACCTGGCGGGCCGCAGGATTGCCACGAGCTATCCTTCCATCGTGCGGGACTATCTCCGCAGACAGAACCTCAGCGCCACTGTCGTCGAATTCTCCGGGGCCGTTGAGATTGCGCCCAGCCTCGGCCGCGCCGACGCTATCTGCGATCTGGTATCCACTGGTGCCACGCTGGTGGCCAACAAGCTTCGGGAGGGTGAAACCATCCTGGAGAGCCGGGCCGTAATTCTGCAGACGCCCGTAGAAGTGCCACCAGAGAAAGCCGACTGGATCAACAGACTTCTGCAGCGGGTAGAGGGTGTGATGCAGGTGCGGGAAAGCAAGTACATCATGATGCATGCACCGAAGGCTGCCCTCGCCAAAATCGCGGCCCTGCTGCCGGGCTCCGAAGCTCCCACTGTACTGCCCCTGGATGGACGGGACGACCTCGTCGCCGTGCACGTGGTGTGCCGCGAAAACGTATTCTGGGAAACGCTTGAGAGCCTCAAGGCAGCCGGTGCCACGTCCCTGCTGGTCTTGCCGGTGGAAAAGATGCTCGCCTGATGCGCATGAGACTCTGCCTGTGGTCCAGCCTCGACGCACCTGCCCGTCGGGCGGCGCTCCGACGTCCGGCCCTTGGCCTGAACCAGGATCTCGACGAGAGAGTGCGCACCATCATTGCGGACGTAAGGCGCGATGGTGATGCCACGCTGATCCGCCTCGCTCGCGAACTCGATGGGGCGCAGCTCACGGCGTTGCGCGTGTCTGAAGACGAGGCCGGATTAGCTGAAGTGGCTCTGCCGGCTGAGGCTCACGCAGCCATTGAAATCGCCATTGCCAACGTCCGGCGATTTCACGAGGCTCAGTCCACACCCCCACTGCGCGTGGAGACCGCCCCGGGTGTGGTTTGTGAGCGCATCAGCAAGCCGCTGGATGCGGTGGGTCTGTACGTGCCGGCGGGAACTGCGCCACTGCCGTCAACGGCCATCATGCTGGGCGTGCCTTCCGCAATCGCGGGTTGCCCGGTCCGTGTCCTCTGCACACCGCCACGCCCGGATGGGCGGGCGGATCCCGCGGTGGTTGTCGCGGCCCGGGCCTGTGGCGTGCGGGATATCTTCAAGGTGGGTGGCGCCCAGGCGATCGCTGCCATGGCTTACGGCACGGCCTCCATCACCAAGGGTGCCAAAATCTTTGGTCCGGGAAATGCCTGGGTCACGGCAGCCAAGACTGTGGTCGCAGGCGATCCAGGCGGCGCCGCACTGGACATGCCGGCAGGACCTTCGGAGGTCCTGGTGGTCGCGGATCGCTTGGCTGATGCCCGGTTTGTGGCTCTGGACCTTCTGTCGCAAGCCGAACACGGGCCTGACTCCCACGTTGTTCTCGTGACCCCGGACGAGGCGTTCGTAGGCCGGGTTGAAGCGGAGATGGAGACAGCGCTGCAGTCCCTCCCCCGACGGGCAATCATCGAGGCAGCACTTCGGCACAGCGTCGCGGTTATCGTCTCGGACCTGAGCGAAGCGATCACCGTGGCTAACGAGTATGCGCCTGAGCATCTCATTCTTCAGGTGGCGGAACCCCGCAACCTGGCGGCCAACGTGAGCACTGCGGGCTCAGTCTTTCTTGGCCGGTGGACGCCGGAGTCTGTCGGTGACTACTGCAGCGGCACTAACCACGTGCTACCGACCTACGGCTATGCCCGAGCCTACAGCGGGTTGTCGGTTGGCGACTTTCAGCGCCGCATGACCCTGCAGGAAGTGACCCTGTCAGGGCTCCGGGGCCTTGCGCCTACCGTACTGACCCTGGCGGGGCTCGAAGGGCTTGATGCACACGCGCGGGCAGTCACCATCCGTCTTGAGGCAGCGGACACCAAGCCATGAGTAATGCAGTGGACCTTCTCCGGCCGGAGATCCGTGAACTCACGCCCTACAAAGCAGCTGACTACGTGGGCGGCCTGATCCGGTTGAACGCCAACGAGACGCCCTGGCGGCCACCAGGCGACGACAGCCGTGACGGCCTGAATCGCTACCCGGAGCCCCGCCCTGCAGAACTCACCCAGCGCCTGACTGACTTCTATGGTGTGGGCCAGGGACAGCTGCTGGTGACGCGTGGCTCCAGCGAAGCGATTGATGTGCTGATCCGGAGTTTCTGCCGCGAAGGACGGGACAGCATAGTCATCTGCCCGCCAACCTTCGGCATGTACGAGGTCTACGCGCGGATTCAGGGAGCCGGCGTTCAGCAACTGCCTCTGGAGCGGGCAGCGGGCTATAGCCTTCCCGTCGATAAAATCCTGCGCGAGTGGCTGCCAACCACCAAGCTCGTGTTTGTCTGCTCACCAAACAATCCCACAGGCAACCGTATTCCGGATGCTGACGTGGCTCGCCTGTGCACCAGCCTTGTCGGTCGCGGTGTGGTAGTACTCGACGCTGCCTATCAGGAATTCGCAGAGACTGATCCCATGCGCGAACTACTGGCGAAGCATGACAATCTGGTCGTCTTGCGTACGCTGTCGAAGGCACTCAGCCTGGCTGGAGTCCGTTGTGGCGTCCTCATCGGACGGATCGAACTTGTTGACCTGCTGGGCCGTGTTCTACCTCCCTACTGCTTCCCGACCACCAGCCAGGACGCTGTCCTGCGTTTGCTGGTCCCGGAAGCCCGGCAGGAGCTGGCGAACCGCCGCGCCCGAATCATCGCTGAACGTGAGCGACTGATGGCCAGGTTGCCCGAATTACCCGGTATCAAGCGCGTATGGCCCAGCGCCGCAAACTTTATCCTGATCGAGTCGGCAGACGCGCCGGCAATGGTGGCGCGGGCGCGGTCAGCCCGCATACTCCTGCGAGATTTCAGCTGGGACCCTCTGCTCCCGGGCTGCGTGCGGATCACCGTGGGCTCCCCCGAGGAAAATGACCAGCTTCTTGAAGCGCTGAGGACCTGATGACCATCACTCGCAAGATCGCCTTTCTCGACCGGGACGGGACCCTGATTCTCGAGCCTGATAACGAGCAGGTTGACCGCCTCGACAAGGTCGCCCTCGTTCCAGGGGTTATCCCCGCCCTTCTGCGGCTGCGCGACTCAGGGTATGAGTTCGTGATGGTGACCAATCAGGACGGGCTTGGTACGGCTTCTTTCCCCGCTGAGGCGTTTCAGCGGGTCCAAGACTTCGTTACGACACTGTTTCAGTCCCAGGGCATCGAATTTTCCCGGGTCTTCATCTGTCCTCATCGGCCTGAGGACGGCTGCTCCTGCCGCAAGCCCAGTCCAGGTCATCTGGGGGATTTCCTCCGCACTGCAGCCATCGACCGGGAGACGAGCTTTGTCGCCGGTGATCGGGCTACGGATCTGCAGTTCGCCAGCAACATTGGTGTGCAGGGATTTCTGGTGGAGCCTGCCAAGCCCGGGTCCTGGGACGGGATTGCCCATGCGGTTGTCGACAGGCCCCGAACTGCTGCTGTGAAGCGCCGCACCCGGGAGACAGACATCTCGGTGGCGGTCGACCTGGATGCGGAGCTCCCTGTCCGCATCCAGACGGGAATTGGCTTTTTCGATCACATGCTTGAGCAGATCGCGAAGCATGGCGGTTTCTCGCTGGACATAGCCTGTGCAGGCGATCTGCAGGTCGATGAGCACCACACTGTTGAAGACGTCGCTATAGCGCTCGGTGAAGCTCTTCGCGCTGCACTGGGAGACAAGCGTGGCATCAACAGATTTGGCTTTCTCCTGCCGATGGACGAAACCGAAGCACAGATAAGCCTGGACTTGTCCGGTCGTGCTTATATGGTCTTCGACGGGAGCTTTCCACGCGCGGAAGTCGGCCAGTTGCCGACCGAGCTCGTGCCCCACTTCTTCCGCTCGGTGGCCGACAGCCTCGGGGCCAACTTGCACATCACAGTGCGGGGGGAAAACACCCATCACATGGTCGAGGCGTGCTTCAAGGGCTTTGGGCGCACGCTCCGGCAGGCCATCGCGAAGGCCGGGAGTTCCATGCCCAGCACAAAGGGCACCCTGTGACACCAAGGCAGGCAAGAGTCGCCATTGTCGACGGCGGCGGCGCCAATATCGCGTCCCTGCAGTTCGCCCTGGCCCGCCTGGGCGTCGCTGGTGAGTTGACTGTAGACCCGGCAGTCATTCGTTCGGCAACCCACGTCATCCTGCCGGGAGTGGGTGCAGCGCGGTCTGCAATGGCGCGTTTGCGACAGAAAGGACTTGCCAGCCTGATTCCACAGCTGACCCAGCCGGTGCTGGGCATCTGCCTTGGTCTGCAACTGCTTTATGAAACATCTGAAGAAGATGACGTCGACTGCCTCGGGGTTCTGGAGGGCGGGGTCCGGCGCTTTGCTCCGGCTCCAGGCCGCCCTGTCCCGCACATGGGCTGGAACCAGGTAATGCCATTGAGGAGCAGTCCGTTACTGGCCAACGTACCGGCCAACAGTTACTTCTACTTTGTGCATAGCTATGCGGCCGGACTTTCACCAGTGACCACGGGCAGCACCGAGTACGGCTGGCAGTTCTCGGCGGTAGTGGAATCCCGGAATTTTCTCGCCACCCAGTTTCACCCGGAGCGCTCAGGCCCACTCGGCGCGCGGGTTCTGGGTAACTTCCTGGCGTGTGCCTGACCATGGAAGTCATACCGGCAATCGACCTGTTGAACCGCCAGTGTGTGCGCCTTTATCAGGGGGACTTTTCCCGAGTGACGGTGTACGCAACAGACCCGCTCGAGCTGGCCCGCCGTTACCGGGATGCCGGGCTGCATCGCCTGCACGTGGTAGACCTGGACGGTGCCCGGACGGGTAGTCCGCAGAATATGGACCTGATCACGGCCATGGCCAGCCAGGTCGGAGTCGCCGTTCAGGCTGGGGGTGGCCTGAGGGATATCGACCGCGCCCTGGCTCTGCGCGCCGCCGGTGCGGACCGGGTGGTGGTGGGCTCGGTAGCCGCTGAGGCCCCTGACATGGCTCTCCAATGGCTGGACCGGCTGGGTCCGGAACACCTGGTGCTGGCATTTGATGTTCGGGTTACCCGGAATGAGGATCCCGCCGTGCTGACCCGGGGCTGGGTCAAGGATAGCGGGAACAGCCTCTGGGCACTGCTGGAGCGCTTCTGTGCGCGGGGCGCCCGGCACTTCCTCTGCACGGATATCGCCCAGGATGGCACTCTCTCCGGCCCCAACCTGGATCTGTATCGCGAGTGCACCCGGCGTTTCCCGGCAGCGGCTGTCATCGCTTCCGGGGGCGTCGGCTCTCTGGCAGACCTGCAGCAGCTGGCTGTGACCGGGGCGGCCGCGGTGGTCACGGGCAAGGCTCTGCTGGATGGGCGCTTGACGCTCGAGGAGATCGAGTCATTCTCGCGCGCCGCATAATTCCGTGTCTCGATGTCCGGGAAGGCCTGGTGGTCAAGGGCGTCCAGTTTCGTAATCACGAGGTCGTTGGCGGTATCGTCGAACTGGCGACCCGCTACCGTGCCGAAGGTGCGGACGAGCTGGTCTTCTACGACATCACTGCCAGTCCCGAGGAGCGATCTGTGGATCGGCGCTGGATCAGCCGCGTAGCAGAGGTGCTTGATATCCCGTTCTGCGTCGCTGGCGGAATTCGCAGTGTTGCGGATGCTGAGGAGGTGCTGCGGAATGGCGCTGACAAGATTTCCATAAACAGCCCAGCCCTGGCTAATCCAGGTTTGATAACGGACCTGGCTCGACGCTTTGGCTCGCAGTGCGTCGTAGTTGGCGTCGACAGCCGGGAGGAAGATGGCACCTATAAGGTCTATCGCAACACCGGTGACCCGGCCAAATCAGCTTTTTCCGGCCTGGCAACAGGTGCTTGGGTCGCGGAAGTCCAGGAGCGCGGTGCGGGGGAGATCGTCCTGAACTGCATGAATCAGGATGGCGTTCGCGGCGGCTATGACATCCACCAGCTCCGCAAGATCCGGGCCGTCACGTCGGTCCCCCTGATTGCCTCTGGGGGGGCCGGAAAAATGGAGGACTTTGCAGCGGTGTTCGCGGACGCAGGCGTGGACGGTGCGTTAGCTGCCAGCGTGTTTCATCGGGGGCTGATCAACATCGGCTCACTAAAGGACTTCCTGCGGAAAGCAGGCGTTGAGGTACGGTCATGACGATTGAGTTCTCGTTTCTTGGAAAACTGGAGCGGGTGATTGCCGAGCGACGGGACGCGCCAGCTGAAGACAGCTATACCGCGTCGCTGCTTGCGTCCGGGCCACAGAGGATCGCTCAGAAGGTGGGCGAGGAAGGCGTCGAACTCGCTCTGGCGGGCGTAGGGAGCGATCGGTCCAGGGTTGTGGCCGAAACTGCCGATCTGATCTACCACGTGCTGGTGCTTCTGGCGGCCCACAACATTGGCCTTCAGGAAGTGGTCGAGGAGCTGAAGCGGCGTCACCAGACCTAGATGGCAATCTCTACAGCAGGCTCTCGCAGGTTGTACCGTGAACTCATGACGAAGCCGTAGGCACCCGCATTGGCGATGGCCAGTACATCGCCCTCCTCGCACTGGGGAAGCAGACGGTCCGTTCCCAGACGGTCCCCACTCTCGCAGATTGGTCCGACAATCGTCACGATCTGCGTGGCGGGTTCGCCCCAGCGAGTTAGATTGGCAATCTCATGATAGGCGCCATAGAGCGCCGGGCGGATCAGGCTGTTCATCCCTGTGCTCACGCCGACGTACTGCACCTGGCCCTTGCCCTTGGTCTGGGTGACCGTGGTCACAAGTACGCCGGCTTCGGCTACCAAATAGCGACCAGGCTCAAGCCAGACCTCAAGACCGGGCCGCGCCGCCCGGATCTCGGCAATCCCGGCATCCACCGCTGCCATGTCCAGCGGCGCCTGGCCGACCTTCTCGGGCACCCCTAGACCACCGCCCAGATCCAGGTAACGCAGGTGGGGAAAATCCGCGGCCACAGTGACCAGTTCCCGACCGACTTCCTGCCAGTTCTCGGGAGTCAGAATGCCGCTGCCCACATGGGCATGGAGACCAACAACGGTAGCGCCGCAGGCAGCGAGGAGCTCCCGAGCCTCCTCCAGCTCAAACAGGGGAATACCAAACTTGGAGTGGGAACCGGCCGTCTTGACGTGCTGGTGGTGACCGCGGCCGTGCCCGGTATCGATCCGGAGGAAGAGTTCCCGGCCCCGGAAGAGGTCGCCCCAGTGGCGCAGCGGGTGCAGGTTATCAAGCGTCAGCCAGACGCCTCGTTCCAGCCCATACTCATAGTCACAGCGGGGGGCAAAATTGGGCGTGTACAGGATGCGCTGGCGGTCAATTTCAGGGAAGAGCTCCAGAACACGGCCAATCTCGCTCGGCGACACGCATTCGAAGCTGAGCTTCTCGTCATGCAGAACCCGGAGGATGGCGCTGGAGTTGTTGGCCTTCATCGCAAAGAAGATCCGGTTCACGGACTTCAGGCCCTTCAGGCGACCCGCCGCGCTGCGAACCGTCTCCAGGTCGTAGACATAGGCTGAGCCCTGCTCCCTGCCTATGGCCACCAGCTCACTTCGGCGTCGCACCCACCAGGGGTCGTGATGCACCACCGCCTGATCGGTCCCGCGCTGGAGTTCCTCCCAGGTACTGCCAAAGACCTCGTCGTCCGGACCCGGATGAACCAGGGTGCCATGCAGCTTCTGGATTAATCGGACCGCCTGCCCTTCCTCCACGACGAAGGACAGATTCAGGTCGGTCGCCGACTGGCTGACCAGGTGGATCCGGTGCTCTTCAAAGGCTTCCAGAGCCGGTCCAATCTCGTGCAGCGCCGCGCGGATCTTCTGGCCGACGAGGCTCACGATCTCCACGCCCTGGATGATCGTTACCTTGCACAACCGCTCGAGGCGCCCCTGGAGTTCGGCGAGGATGTTTGCATCGATCGGGTTCACGCCTGGGTCCAGGGTGACCGTCACATTGCTTTCTGAGGTGGAAACCAGATCAATGGAAAGACCGAGATCGGAAAAGGTGCGGAAGGCATCAGCCAGAAAGCCGACCTCGTGCCACATACCGAGTGTTTCCATGGATACGAGCGTGATTCTGCTCCGTCCAGAGATGGCCTTGACACGGGGGGCATCACTTCCGGCACGGACTGTCACGAGCGTTCCAGGGAGCTCGGGCTGCGTTGTGCACAGGACCTTCAGGGGGATGCCATGGCGCCGACAGGGGCTGATGCTCCGTGGGTGCAGAACAGAGCCGCCGGTAGACGCAATCTCCTGGGCCTCGGCGTAACTGAGGGTCCGCAGCAGCCGCGCACCGGGCACGACCTTCGGATTGGCACTGAACATACCGGGAACGTCGGTCCAGATTTCCAGTGCCGTGGCCTGCAGTTTGGCGGCGAAATACGCAGCGGACGTGTCGGAGCCACCGCGGCCAAGCAGTACGCCCTCACCCCGGGCATTGCTGGCGATGAACCCCTGAGTCAGTACCACCCCGTCGATGGCAGCAAAGCGCTTCTGCAGGGCGGGATCAGTCTCGAAATCACAACTTGCAGCAAGATAGGCGCCGCGCTCGTTAACCCCGGTGGCTGGCAGGCTTTGCAACAGGTCCCGGGCGTCGAGCCAGGTGACCCTGACCCCCTGGCTCCTGAGGTAGGCGGCGCCGAGGCGCGTTGCCAGCAGCTCGCCCATCCCCATAACGCGGGCCTGGATGCGGGGGCTGACCTCACGAATAAGATGGATGCCAGCCACCAGCTGTTCGAGTTCGGTGAAGTACTCAGTGAGCTCCAGAGGGCCATCAACGCCCAATTCCGCTGCCAGTTTGAAGTGCAGAGTCCTGAGGTCCTCGATCGAGGGGCGGACAGCCGAGTCAGCGGCAGTCCGGAGGAGTTCATCGAGGCGGTTGGAGACGGTGGCAAGGGCAGAGTGCACAACCAATGGCCGCATTCCATCTGCCTCGCGCTGCTGGACGAGACGGAGGATCGTCGCCCAGCGCGCTGCGGTGGACACGCTGGTTCCGCCGAACTTGAGGACTACCCAGTTCGGCGGCGAGTGGGAGGGTGATGGCCGCTCGCCACCGGTGCGCTGGGTTGCCACGATGAGCGTCCTACCGACGGGTCGTGACGGCGCCAAGCGAGGCCGAGCTGACCAGCTGTGCGTACTTGCTCAGAACACCGAGTGGGGCCGTGCTGGCTGGCTGGCTCCAGGCGCTGCGGCGACGGTCGAGCTCGGAGGCTGGCAGCTCAACGTCGATGGTTCGGTGCTCGGCATCTATCGTGATCCGGTCGCCATCCAGCAGCAGCGCTATCGGGCCACCAACCGCAGCCTCCGGAGACACATGACCCACGACAAAACCGTGACTGCCTCCTGAAAAACGTCCGTCAGTGATCAGGGCAACCTTATCACCCAAGCCCTTGCCGACTATCGCACTGGTGGGACTGAGCATTTCCCGCATACCCGGGCCACCCCTGGGGCCTTCGTAACGAATCACGACCACATCGCCGGCTACGACGGTGCCGTCGAGGATGGCCGCGAGGGCTTGTTCCTCTGAGCCAAACACCCGCGCCGGCCCCTGAAAGCGCAGGCCCTCCTTGCCGCTGATCTTGGCGACGGAGCCTTCTGGCGAAAGATTTCCATATAGAACAACTAGATGACTGTCTTTCTTAAGCGGATCTTCAAGAGATCGAATGATGCTCTGACCGGCCGGATAGGGCGCCACGTTTGCCAGGTTCTCCGCCAGTGTCCGGCCACTCACCGTCAGGCACTGACCGTGCAAGAGCCCGGCATCAAGCAGCAGCTTCAGCAGTGGCTGGATACCACCGATGGCGACCAATTCCGACATTAAATACTTGCCGCTCGGCCTGAGGTCGGCCAGCACCGGCACACGCTGACCGATGCGGGTGAAATCGTCCAGCGTCAGCGGAATGCCGGCTTCGTGGGCCATGGCCGGCAGGTGCAGCACCGCGTTGGTAGAGCCTCCCAAGGCGATCACCACCGTAATGGCGTTTTCGAAAGCCTCCTTCGACAGTATCTCGGAAGGGCGGATTCCGCGTTTTACCAACTCGACCACCGCGGATCCTGCCCTGAGGGCATCCTCGCGCTTCTGGCTGGAGACCGCCTCCTGACCGGAGCTGTTGGGCAAGCTGAGCCCCATGGCCTCAATAGCCGAGGCCATGGTGTTGGCCGTGTACATACCACCGCAGGAGCCAGGACCCGGTATGGCCGTCTGCTCCACTTCCAGCAGCTGAAGCGCCGACATTTTGCCGGCGGCGACAGCGCCCACAGCTTCAAAAACCGAGACGATATCGCGGCGCTCTGCACCCGGCTGGATCGTGCCGCCGTAAACGAAAACCGAGGGTCGATTGAGGCGGGCCATGGCCATGACACAACCGGGCATGTTCTTGTCGCAACCGCCGATGGCCACAAAGCCATCAAACCCCTCAGCCGCGACGACTGTTTCGATGGAGTCCGCGATCACTTCCCGGGAAACCAGCGAGTAACGCATGCCCGGTGTGCCCATGGAAATGCCATCGGAAACCGTGATCGTATTGAAGATTACCGCCTTTCCTCCAGCGCCGTCGGCACCGGCACCTGCCGCCCGGGCCAGGCCGTCAATGTGCATATTGCACGGGGTGACCATGCTCCAGGTGGAAGCAATCCCGATCTGACTCTTGTGGAAATCGGCCTCGGAAAACCCGACGGCCCGCAACATCGCGCGGCTGGGCGCCTGCTGCACACCGTCAACTATGACGCTCGAATAACGGCGTTCGCTGCTGCCGGCGTTATCGCCGGCGCCCTTCTTTGGGATGCTCATGTCACTCACACTGCCTCAAGGCACCGCGCCTCGGTCCGAACAACCTCAAAGTTTAGCACCAGGAAACTGGAACCGGGGCGCCAGCAGGCGCCGGGATCACTCAGCCTGAAACAACTTGCCGGGGTTCATGATGCCGAGCGGGTCGAGAGCGCGTTTGATAACCCGCATGAGGTCCAGGGGCACCCCGCCGCGCCAATGGGCAAGCTCGGCCACCTTGAGCGCGCCAATGCCGTGTTCGGCACTGAAGCTGCCGCCAAAGCTGACGGCAATCTCGTGAACGCGGTGGCTGATCTCGTCCCAGCGGGCCAGGAAGGTGGGTCCATCCGAGCGCAGGGGCTGACTCAAATTGAAGTGCACATTGCCATCACCCAGGTGGCCGAAGGCGACAACCCGAACCCCGGGGACCAGCGATCCCACAGCAGCTGTGGCGTCGGCCAGGAAATCCTCCATGCGGGCCACCGGCACTGAGACGTCGTGCTTGATGCTGGCGCCCTCCAATTTCTGCGCCTCGGACATACTGTGCCGAAGGCGCCAGAAGGCATCGCGCTGCGCCCGGCTAACTGCCACTACGCCACCAATGATCTTGCCCCCGGCCTGCATGGCCGTCAGGAAGTCCTGAACCCGGGCCTCGAGACCGGAGTCATCCCGCGGCGTACTCACTTCCAGCAGGAGATTCCAGGGACCCGGGTCGTCCAGAGGCGCGCGTGTGCCTGGAATATTCTTCAG
>JBBQJK010000002.1:0-17539 GCA_038325835.1 Gammaproteobacteria bacterium | reverse complement strand
GGGCTCGCGAAGGACCTCAACTCCGACAAGATCGAACTGCCGGGCTTTCCTGACATTGTCGCCCGCATCCAGAGGATACTTGCGGATGAGAAGGCTTCGTCGAAAGACGTCGTGAAACTGATTGCCAGCGAGCCTGTTCTGGCCGGCCGCCTGGTGCAGCTCGCCAACTCGGCTGCCTTCAACAAGTCGGGTCGCGAAGTCAGCGACCTCAGGTCCGCCATCAACAGCCTGGGCTTCAACATCGTGCACAGCCAGGCGACCACTTTTGCCATGCGCCAGATGGAGCAGCAGGAATGGCTGCAGCCGATTCGTCCCGTCCTGGCTGACATCTGGAAAACCAGTAATGGCGTCGCCGCCCTGTGCTTTGCGGTGGCCAAGCGGGTGCCCGGCGTGCAGCCCGACGAGTCCATGGCCACCGGGCTCTTTCACCTGATTGGCAAGCTCTATCTGTTCGCCCGCGCTCGCCAGGAGAGCATCAATCCCGGGGAGATCGCCGACTGGGAGAACGCACTGAACGAGTGGCACATGACCATCGCCCGGACGATCCTCGACCACTGGAAGATCCCCACCCGCGTAGCCGAGGCGGTCGAGAACCAGAATGCAATTTTCGACGCCGACAGCCGGGACCTGACGCCGCTCACCCGCGTTCTCTGCGCCGCGAAGCTGTACTACCGGCTGCGGAAGCCGGGCGCGCCACCGGAGCCGCTGGCCGAGGCCGCACTCGCCAAGATCCGTCTGAACGGGCAGCCCTTCGACGACGTCGTGGCGGCGGCGACGGCCGACATGGAGGCGGCCCGCGCGGCGCTGGCCTGAGGCGTTACCGGCCTGAGGCGTTACCGGCCTGAGGCGTTACCGGCCTGAGGCGTTACCGGCCTGAGGCGTTACCGGCCTGAGGCGTTACCGGCCTGACGCGTTACTTGCCGGGAGCAGGGAGCTCCGGCGTGCCTGACTTCACGATCTCCAGCAGTTCGACCTGAAAGACCAGCGTCGCACCACCCGGCATCTGGGGCGGACGACCCTCGTCGCCGTAAGCCAGGGCCGAGGGGCAGATGACCCGGGCCTTGCCGCCCACCTTCATCAGCTGCACCGCTTCTGTCCAGCAGGGAATTACGCCATTCAGCGGGAAGGTGGCCGGTTCCTTGCGCTCGATGGAGCTGTCGAACACCCTGCCATCCACAAAGGTCCCTTCGTAGTGCACCTTGACCTGATCCGCAGCAGTCGGGCTGGCGCCCGTGCCGGCTGTCAGGGTCTTCATGACGATACCGCTGGCGGTCGTCGTGGCGCCCTTCTCTGTCGCTGCCTTCGCCAGGTAGGCCGCGCCAGCCGCCTTCTCCTTGTCGGCCCCAGCCGCCATGCGGGATTTCTGTAACTCCTGCAACTTCGGCCCGTAACTCTCGAGGTCCTTTAGGGCCACCTTGTCCTGGACCCCGTCGGCCAGGCCCGCCTCGACCATGGCCAGTTCCTTCTCTGTCAGGGTAAAGGGCTGGATGTTGCGACTAATGATGACGCCGAGGGCGTAGAGGGTTTTGTCGTCTTCTGTCGTGGGCGTCGGCCGGGCCGCCTCTGCCAGTGATACCAGTGCCAGGCAGGAACCAAGCAGGATGACGAGATTGCGGCGCATGCGAACTCCGGATGATGACAACAGAGGCTGTTATTCTAGCGGGAATGGAGCCCAGACTCATTCTCATGCCAACCTCCGGCCCCGGTACCCCGCCCGTAGAAGTCGGCCAAGGCTCCGGCGAGGCCTTGCTCTCCGGCGAATACCTCACCTGTACCTGGAATCATTACTCCGGAGAGAACGGCCGGCTCTACTGTGGCATCTGGGAGAGTACGCCGGGCAAAGTCCTCATCAACTACACCGAGTGGGAGTTCTGCCACCTGATCGAGGGCCGTGTGGTTGTCACCAGCGAGGCAGGCGAAGAATGGCATCTGCAGCAGGGTGACGCGTTCATGATCCCCGTGGGCTTCAGGGGGACCTGGGAGACAGTCCAGACAGTGCGCAAGCACTACGTGATTCTGATGCCGGCGCCGGCCGGCCCTGCGGATAATTCTTGAGATGAGCGATCCTACCCTGCTCCTGAGTGCCCTGATCATGGGCGTTATCGAAGGGCTGACCGAGTTTCTGCCTGTCTCCAGTACGGGCCACCTGATCCTGGCAGGACAGCTGCTTGGCTTTAACGACGCCAAGGGCAAAGTTTTCGAGATCGCCATTCAGTTTGCTGCGATTCTGGCCGTGGTCTGGGAATACCGGGCACGCCTGGGCCATGCGCTTGTCAGCGTGACGTCCGAGCCGGCGTCGCAACGGCTGGCGATCAATCTGTTCGTGGCGTTTTTGCCGGCTGCGGTACTGGGTTTTCTGTTCCTGAAGGAGATCAAACACTATCTGTTCAACCCGCTGGTGGTGGCGACAGCGCTGATCGTCGGCGGGGTCGTGATCCTGTGGGCCGAGCGGCGCTCGCATGTGATCCGCGCCGAGACAGTGGACGACATGACTTGGCGGGATGCGCTGATAGTGGGCTTCGCGCAGGCCCTGGCGATGATTCCCGGCACTTCGCGCTCCGGGGCAACCATCATCGGCGGCCTGTTGATTGGCCTGTCCCGCAAGACGGCCGCAGAGTTTTCCTTCTTTCTGGCGATTCCGACGATGTTCGCCGCCACGGTCTATGACGTTTACAGGAACTGGCATCTGTTCACTGCAAGCGATATCGGGATGTTTGCCGTGGGCGGAGCGGCGTCATTCATCAGCGCCCTGCTGGCAGTGCGCGGGCTGATCCGCTTCATCAGCCAGCATGATTTCACGATATTTGCCTGGTACCGGATCCTGTTCGGCGGCGTAGTGCTGGCGACGGCCTATTTCGGCGTGGTGGACTGGGGCGGCGGGCAACCGTGAAGTTCTGCAGCCGGGTTGTCGCGCCTTAAGGCGCTCCTGCCGGGGCACTGGCGCCAGTGGGTCACCCACCCGTTGGGGCCGCTGTGGCGGCCGCGAGCACGCGGCGGGCGGGTTCAAGGAGGGCCGCATAGGGCTTCCAGCGCGCCACCGATGACTGGTACAGCGGTTTGCGAACCTGCATCTGGCTGGCCGTCTTCACCGTGCGCTCCGTCTCGTTGAAGCGCAGGACCTTCTCGCTCCAGGGCAGGCCGCAAAAGTCCACCAGCGCCCGCAGCGTGGGTTCCGGGTTCGCCACGACATCTTCGTAGACCAGATCATGGATGCGGCCCGGAAGAACGCGGTGCCAGTGGGCCATGATCCGGGCCCGGTCGACCCATGCCTGGGCCAGGTGCTCCAGGTCGTGGCTGAAACCCACGGTCCGGAACACGAGCTGGTACGTGCTGAGGATGATGTCCAGGGGTTCCCGAACCGTGTGCACGAAGCGGGCGTCCGGAAAGATCCGCGCCAGCAGGCCGATGTATTTGTAGTTGGTGAACTGCTTGTCCACGAACACCAGTGATTGCGTATAGACCTCGCTGATGGTCTGGAGATAATCCCGCTGCAACTGCTCGAGATCGCTCCTCGTCAGCACCGTCGCGAGCTGGGGATAGTCCATCTCTCCGTAGCGCCGCCGGCTCAGATCCAGCAGCAGCCAGGGAAAAACCTGGGACTCACCCGCGGCTCCCACGTTTGTTCCGGTACTCGCCAGGATCTGCTCCGCCAGAGTAGAGCCGCTGCGCGGCATGCCCACAATGAAGATCGGTCGCTGTCTGGCCGCCGGCAACGCCGGCACACTCTCGAGGAACGCTGTCGTGAACTGCGCCTCGATGTCCCGCGCCATCCCGCGCTCTTCTTCGGGTTCCCAGGCATCCACCGCCTTGACGAGGGCGTGGGCGCGGCGCAGGTACTCGAACTCCCGGACGACCTCGCCCTGCTGCCGATAACCTGCAGCGAGAGCCATCCACGCATCCACCTGACCCGCCTCGGGAAGGGCGGCCGTCGACAGCCGGGCCATGTCCTCCGGCGTCAGTCTGCCGAGCAGGGCAAGCTGCCGGTAGGGAGAATAAAGTTCGGGCGCCAGCCGCAGCGTCCGGCGCAATTCCTGCTCGGCGCCCGTGGGGTCGTTCTGTTCAGCCAGCAACCGGCCCCGCAGGTTTCGCAGGTTAGCGTCGCCCGGCGCGTCCCGCAGGCTCTCATCGACCACGGCCAGAGCATCGCCGTGGCGATTGCAGAGCTGCAAGGCCTCAGCCAGCGGCACGGCTGTCCGGGCATCGGGCACTCCGGTTGCCAGCAACTGGCTCGCCAGCTGCCAGGCATCCCGTGGTCGCCCCAGCGCGACGGCGATGAGGACCATCAGGCGCAGGCCCTCGCTGGCCAGGCCATCGGTCTTGCGCAGTTGCTCACCAATCTGGAGAGCGCCGGAAAAATCCTCCACTGCCAGGCAGCGCTCCCCCGCGCGGACGACCTCGAGGGCAGGCACTTTCTTCGCAGCCTGGCCCGGTGCGGGCGTCACGGTCAGTTGCGTGCGCGCGAGCTTGCGGAGCTGGGCTTCGCCCCGGGGCGATGTCGTCGACATTCAAACTCTCCTGATGTTTAGGGGCAGCAACCGGGCGGCGAGCGCTTCCGGCCGCTCGTTACCCGGGCGCCAGCAAATCCTGCAGCCGTCGGGTGAACTGCTCTGTCTTGAAGCTGGGCAGGGTGTAGACCCAACCACCGAGGCGCGCGTTCAGAGCGGCAGCTTCTGCGCCGGCAGGCCCTTCCCCCGAGGCCAGAAAGGTCAAGCGGGTGCCATCGGTCAGGCGCCAGGCGCTCGTTTCAATGACCAGGCCGTCAGTCGTAACGAAGCGCGCGACGACGGGTTTCCCCGGGTTTGTCCCCAGCACTTCCCGGGTCTGGGCGTTTTCCAGCTGTAGGTCTGCAAGGACGCCCGCGACACCATTCCCGATGCCCGGATAGCTGAGTTCCCGGCCCGCCGGGACGTCGGCCACCAGGAACTCCGCCAGGTCTTCCTCGCCGGCGGTGGCGCCCTTTGTGCCCGTGGCGGAGGCCCGGCGGGTAATGCGCAGGGTCTCGAGCCCCGGGTGACTGATCGCCACGGACTGGATGCGACCGGCGGGAATATCGGTCAGGTCTCTTGCGAGCCAGTCGCTGCCGGTTTTGCCGAGGTCGAACTGCCCGGTAACCAGCCAGCTCGTCGGCTCCCCAGTCCGGCGCACGTAGGTCTCTCCGGAACTGCCAGGCGGCGCCATGCCGACGATGACGCTGACCGGTTCCTGGCCCTTGCCGTCGTCCATGGTGAGCTGCAGGCCCGTGGCTGATGCCGAGTTCAGGTCCTGGACGCCAAGCCGGGCGTAGTAGTCCGGGTTCGAGGTCTTCTCCTCGATGATTCGCGCCTCGGCGAGGGCGAGCAGGTTTCTGCGAATCCGGGCGACGTCTGCCGGATAGCGGTTGTGTTCGGTAACCGTCCAGCTATCCGCCCCTCGTTCGAGGGTCGCGATCGGCGTGTTGCCCGGGCCGGCCACGACAATGCGCTGGATACCGTTGAGCTGTTGCTTCAGGCCGGGCAGCAGGAGCTCCTCGACGCGACGTCCGTTCTGGTCCGCCCTGAGGAACACGCCAGCAATGGCAGCCAGTATGGCGAGCGCAGCGAGCAGAACGACCAGAGTGCGACGACTCACCCGACCCCCCTGGTAGTCCTCGTGCGGCGCCGGAATTGCAGCACGATGAGGCTGACCAGGGAAATGATCAGCGGCACCAGCGCGACGTTGAGCGCTTTCAGCGTAGCCCCCAGCCGCTCGATATCCTGGTCCAGATCCCGCTGCACCTGGCGGAGTTCCTTGCGCAGTTCGAGCCGTCGGGCCTGGAAGCGCTCGATCTCCCCCTCCTGCTGGGGCGAGAGGATGCTGGTGCCCTGATCCTTCCGGCTCGCCTGCAGCTCTCCAAGCCGGGATTCGGTCTCCTCGAGCTCGTTCTGCAGGCGCTGTTCAGCCGAACGGAAGCGGGCCTCGGCCTCGCGGCCGAGTTCCTGAACGCGGGTGAAGGGCCGCTGGAACGTGGCGCGGCTGCGGATACTGATCAGGTCGCTGCTGCCAAGGAGGTTGTCGAGCGCATTCACCACCAGGTCGGCGTTGTTGGCGAAGGCGGTGCTGAGGCGTTGACCGAGGACGTCCTGGGTCTGAACCCACAGCCGGTCCGCCACCAGATCGGCGTCCGCCACCAGCACCACATTGGCAGGCTCGGCAGCCACGGCGATGTGCCCTGGCCGGACGTCTCCGGGAAAGGCACTCGGCACTTTGCCGGTGATCCGTGCCGCCAGCGTGTAACGCTCGCCCCTGGGGTCAAAGTCCGTCCGCAACAGCGCCGGGTCGGAAGCCATCGCGAGTTGTGTGGTCGGGATCAGAGCGGCCTTGTCGCTGGACTGGATAAGTGGAGTGACCTCCGCTGCGGCGCCCTTGCTACCCGTGATGTGGCCTGCAAAAGCGAGGTTCACGAGGCTGAGCCCGCTGGTGATCACATCGTCCTGGGACATGCCGTCCTGGCCAACGCCGATGATGCCGAGGTGCCGGACCGGCTCTCCGTCCCTGCCGCTCACCGTCAGTGCGTAGCGGTCGTCGCCGACGATGGTGCTGCGGTCGACACTGATCCCCCAGGCCGCGAAGAGCTTGTCCAGGCCGGACTCCTCGCCCGCGGCTGTCGCCATGGGGTCCTCCGTGTTCCCCTGGTCGATCTCGGCAAAGGGATCGATCAGGAGCAGCGCCCGGCCACCCCGGAGAATGAACTGGTCGATGGCATAAACCGTTACGTCGGGCAGGTTCTTCGGGTTCACCAGCAGGAGCACTTTGATCTCGGGCTCGAGCGTCGCGAAGCCCGGCTCCATGACGCGCAGGTCAAACAGCTGCCTGAGCTGATCCGCGATGACCCAGGGCTGACGGATCTGCTGGGTCATGGGATCGAAGCCGGCTGTCATGGGAAGGCTGGATAGCAGGCCCACCAGGGGCTTCTTCGGATTGGCGAGGGTGTAGGCCAGCTTGGCCAGGTCGTACTCCAGGAAGGACTCCTTGGCCGGATCCAGGAACGGAATGGTCTCGTCGTCGCCCACGCTGTTGGTCGCGGCAATGCCAAAGTAGATCGGGTCCGCGTTGTTGCCCAGGTTGATGGGTCGCAAGCCAAAGCCCGTGGCCCGGTCTTCCTCGTCGGAAAAGGGCAGCGGGTCGATCACGGTCACTTGCAGCTTGCCATTGGAGCGGCTCGCGAACTCTTCCAGCATTTCCTGCACGCGACCGGCATAGGTGCGGAGCTGGGGAACGTCAGCCGCAGCCTTGTCTGAAAAGAACAGGTAAACGTTTACCGGCTCCGGAATACTGCCCAGGACCTTCTTCGTCCCGTCAGAGAGGGTATAGAGCTGGTTCTGCGTCAGATCCAGACGCGCGACCGGCAGGAGACTGAGCAGCGTCACGCCCACCAAAAAGATGACGGCGAGGGCGGTCAGCCCGATGCGATCAATGCGGCTCTTGTCAGGTTCCGGAGCCATCCTAGTCTGCCTTCTTCAGATCGAGAACGATCGTCGTGGCGAACAGCCAGACGCCAATGACGAGCAGAAAGTAGAGCACATCCCGAAGGTCCAGCACGCCCTTGCTGATGGCGGCGTAGTGCGTCAGGAAGGACAGGCTGGCCACCGCGTCCAGCAGTGGTCCCGGCAGCCATCCGGAGAAGAAATCCAGCACCAGGGGAAACCCGGCCAGCATGAACAGGAAGCAGATCACCACAGTGAGGATGAACGCGACCACCTGATTACGGTTGGCCGCGGAGATGCAGGAACCGATGGCCAGGAAACCGCCTGCCATGAGCAGGCTGCCGATGTAGGCGGCAACGATGACGCCGTTATCGGGTTCCCCGAGGTAATTGACGGTGACCCAGATGGGAAAGGTCAGTGCGAGGGCGATCGCGATGCATAGCCATGCGGCGAGGAACTTGCCCAGCACGGCCTGCCACAGAGTGACGGGAAGCGTCATGAGCAACTCCACGCTGCCGCTCTTGCGCTCCTCCGCCCAGAGTCGCATCGCGATGGCGGGGACCAGGAACAGGTAGAGCCAGGGGTGGAAGTTGAAGAAGGGTGAGAGGTCCGCCTGGCCGCGCTCGTAAAAGCCGCCCAGGTAGAACGTGAACAGGCCGGAAAGCGCCAGAAATATCACGATGAAGACGTAGGCAAGCGGCGTAGCGAAGTAGCTCTGCAACTCCCTCTTCCCGATGCTGCCAATAATACCCATCAGGCGTCCCGGTCGGCTGTGGTGATGGTCCGGAACACTTCATCGAGGCGCCCCGCCTCGAGGTGCAGTTGCTCCACCGGCCAGCGCCGTTCGGCGGCCAGCGCGCCGATCGCGCTCACGATGAGGGCGTTGTCCTTTGGGAAGGCCGTCACCGTGAACTCGTGGTTGTCCACCTCCACCTGCCGGACTTCGCCCAGGTTTCGCAGGTCATCGGCTACCGCGGCCAGGTCCGCTGTGTGCTGCAGACGGAGGGATACGGCGTTGTGATAGCGGGACCGGCGGATCAGTGCGGCCGGCTCCTCATCCGCCACGATGCGCCCGTTCGTGATGATGATGGCCCGGGTGCAGACAGCATCCACCTCCTCCAGAATATGGGTGGAGATGACGATCACCTTGCCGGGCGCCATCGTCCGGATGAGTTCCCGGACTTCGTGCTTCTGGTTTGGGTCAAGTCCGTCGGTGGGTTCGTCGAGGATGAGCACGGGCGGGTCGTGGAGGATGGCCTGAGCCAGGCCCACCCGGCGGCGAAACCCTTTGGACAGGGTCTCAATGGGCTGGTAGAGGACCTCTTCCAGTTGCAGTCGCTCCACGACGTCGCCCAGGCGCTGCCGGAACTCCGCAGCCGTGAGGCCGCGAACCTCGCCGATGAAACGCAGGAAGTCCCGGGGGGTCATCTCGCCATAGGTGGGCGCGCCTTCCGGCAGGTAGCCGAGCTTCTGCTTCGCGGCCACTGGCTGCTTGTCGATGGAGAAGCCGCAGATTTCGGCGCGACCAGCCGTTGGCGCCACGAAGCCGGCCAGCATGCGCATGGTGGTGGTCTTGCCGGCGCCATTCGGCCCCAGAAAGCCCAGAACCTCGCCGGGCACCACGCGGAAGGTCACGTTGTCGACGGCCGTACGGCCGCCAAAAGTCTTTACGAGGCCTTCTGCTGCGATCATCTTCAGTTCGTTTCCGGGACGGCGTGGCGCGCGGGTATTGTCCATGCGCAACGCAGGTCTGCAAGGTAGATTAAACGTTCGTAACCCGCGCCAGTGGCCGAATAAGCAGCACATTGGCCAGGGCAATGACAGCCACCACGACCACCACAGCGAAGGTCACGAAGTAGTCCCCAGTGGCGGTGCGGATCTGGCCTGCCAGCAGGGTGCCCGCCGCTCCCCCCATGGTATCGACGAAGATCACGACGCCCAGAATCCGGCCCAGCGCGAGCTGGCCGAAGCTCTCCACGGCGACCAGCTGGATGAGGGTAAAACTCCCGCCGAACCCCAGGCCGAACACCACGGCGAAGGCCATGAGCTGCGCCGGACTGCGGGTCAGTTCCAGTCCGTTGTTGCCGCTGGTGAAGAGCAACAGGGTCCCGACCAGCAGGGTCAGGCTGGTGACGACCATGACCTGCTGTTTCCGGAACCGGTCGCTGACCGCACCGAAGAGAAACTTCCCGGCCACGCTGCAGGCGAGGATGGTGGAGTAGAGGGCCGTTGCCCGCTGGGGCGCGAGGCCGGCCTCCTGCTCGAAGTAGATCGTGATCTGGCTCGTCAATGCCTGGATGGCGAACCAGAGGCAGGCGGAGCCGAGGGCCAGGCACCAAAGGGTGCGGGAGCGCAGGGCGGCGGCAAACGTGACGCCCTCGGCCGCCGGCGAACCCGGTGCCCTGGCCGCAGACCCGCCCACCGGCGCTTCGCGCAGTACCAGGAAGGCCGGCACCACGGCAAACAGCCAGAACGCCCCCGCCAGCACGCCCATGCCGACGCGCCAGCCGTAGGCCGGGTCGTTGACCAGCGGCGATATGGCCAGCGGCAGTGTGGCGCCGGCCAGGCTTGATCCGGCGACGAGCACGCCCACTGCCGTCCCCTGCCGTTCCAGGAACCAGCGGGACAGCAGGACCACATTCGGCATCAGACCCGCCAGGATGAGGCCCACGGCCAGGAAGGCATGCAGCAGGTAGAGATCCTGCAGCGACCGCGCCGCCGGGTACACAATAAAGGTGATGCCGAGAACGAGCAGGCCCAGCCGGATCACGCGAACCACGCCAAAGCGGTCGATGGCTGCGCCCACGAAGGGCGCCAGCAGGCCGGCGATGCCAAAGGTGATCGCGGTGGTCCGGCTGACTTCGGCCGGCGTGGCGCCAAAGGTTTCCATGAACCGGGGAAACAGGTTCTGGGGTACAAACAGGGCCATGCCATTGGTGAAGAAGTAGACCAGGACGCAGACCGCTGCGATCCACAGGGGCCGCCGGTTCATGGCCTGCATGTCGGCCTGGTCACGCCCTACAGCAACTCGCCGTCGGCATCCACGAGCTGGATGGTGTCAAAGCCCAAGGCCTTCAGCCCCGGCTCAATGACTTTGCGGTCGCCCACCACTACCAGGACCAGATCGTCGGGGCGCAGATAGTCCCGGGCAGCCTTGTTGACCTGTTCCGGCGTCAGATTCCGGATTGTGCCGGCGTAGCTCTGCCAGTAGCTGTCCGGGAGGCCGAACTCCACGATTTCGCTGATGGAGCCCAGTACCGCGCCGCCGGTTTCCCACTGCCCCGGCAGGGACAGCGTGTTGGTGCGCTTCACCAGGGCTACTTCCTCCGGCGTCGCGGGGCGCTTGCCCGCCATTCCCGCGATCTCGTTCCGGATTTCGGTGACGGCCTCGGCGGTCTTGTCCGACTGCACGGGCGCGTAAGCCAGGAATGGCCGCTGGCCCCGGGCATCATAGGTGAAGGAGTAGGCACCGTAGGACCAGTGTTTCGCTTCCCGCAGATTCATGTTCAGGCGGGCCGTGAACTTCCCGCCGAGTACATCGTTCATCGTGGCGATCGCGAGATCGTCGGGGGTGGCCCGGGAAGGGAGCAGCTGACCGGCGAAGATCACCGACTGGTCAGCGCCGGGCTTGTCGACGAGGTACAGCGTGTTGCTGGAGCGTGGCGTGACGTCGGCGATCGCCTTCGCCGGGATGCTGCCGGGCTGCCAGGCCTGCAGCAGAGGCTCAAGCTGCGCGCTTAGAGAAGCAACCGTGATCGGGCCAACAGCGATCAGGGTGGCGTGGTTCGGACGAAACCACTCGGTGTGGAACCGGACGAGGTCGTCCCGGGTCAGGGCCGCCAGCGTGGCCTCGGTCCCGGTGCCGGTCAGAGGCTGGGCGTAGGCGTGCCCGGTCCCGTAAAGGAGCTTCGGCACCACCCGCAGGGCCATCGACGTCGGTTGGGTTTTTTCCTGGCTCAGGGCAGCCAGGTAGACCTTCCGCAACCGGTCCAGCTCGTTCTGGGGGAACGAGGGATTCAGCACCACATCGGCAAAAATCCTGAGCGCTGGCTCCAGCTTGTCTGCCAGGGCTGAAAGATTGACGGAGGACGTATCGAGGCTCGAGCCAGCGCTTAAGGACGCGCCCAGCAGGGCCAGCTCCTCGCTGATCTCCAGTGCGTCCCGCGACTTCGTGCCCTCATCCAGCATGGCCATGGTGAGGCTCGCCGTGCCCGGCCGGGCCGACTGATCTGCGGCGTAACCGGCGTCCAGCACCAGGCGCAACCCGACGACGGGAAGGCCGGGGCGCTCGACCACGATCAGCTGAAGGCCGTTGCTGAGCGTCGCGCGCTGGAAGGCCGGGAAGGTCACGGGCAGGTCGCCGACGGGCTGGGGCACCTGGCTGCGGTCGGCTCCGGTACCGGCAGCGGCGAACTTCTCGGCCGGCTCCACCGTGAGCACGAAGGGTGCTTTTGTGACCCACTTGGCCACCACGGCCTGCAGTTCGGCACCCGTGGCCGCTTCGACAGCTGCATAACCCGGCTTCCAGGCATCTGGCGACCCGCCATAGACGGTGCTCTCGGCCAGCACGCCCGACTTTCCGGAGAAGCCTCCGACCTTCTCCAGGCCCCGGACAAAGGCCGCGCGCCGCTGCGTCTTCACCCGCTCCAGTTCCCTGGCCGTGGGCCCCGACCGGAGAAAGCGCGCGAACTCCTCGTTCACGACCGTCTCGAGTCGTTCCAGGGACACGCCCGGCTGGGCCGACACCTGCAGGTAAGTAATGCCGGCAATCTCCAGGGCCAGGGTGCCGAACTCGACGTCCGAGGCAATCTGGTCCCGGTAGACCAGGCGCTGGTAGAGGCGCGAGTTCTTGTCCCCCGCGAGAATGGCAGAAGCCAGTTCCAGGAGGGCCGCATCTTTCGTTCCCCAGCGGGGACCCGTCCAGGCGAGGTAGAGGCGCGGCTGCGCGACCTGGTCCCGAAGGCTCCACCGGCGGACCTGATCATGGGACGGAATCCACTCCTCGAAGCGGCCAAGGGCGGGCCCCGGCGCAATGTCACCAAAGTATTTCTCCGCCTTCGCGAAGGCCTCCTCGGTGCCCACGTCGCCCGCAATAACCACGACGGCGTTGCTCGCGCCGTAGTAAGTCTCGAACCACTTCTTTACGTCGGCGAGGCTCGCCGCATTGAGGTCGTCCATCGAGCCGATGGTTTCCCAGGAGTAGGGGTGCTCGGGGGGGAAGAGATTCCTGAGAATCTCCTCGAAGACCTTGCCGTACGGCTGATTGTCGCCCTGCCGCTTTTCGTTCTGCACCACCCCCCGCTGTTCGTCCAGCTTGGCCTGGGTGATGGATTCCTTGAAGTGGCCCATCCGGTCCGACTCCAGCCAGAGGGCCGTATCGAGGGCGTTACTGGGTACCGTCTGGAAGTAGTTGGTGCGGTCGAAGAACGTGGTGCCGTTGAGATCCGTGGCGCCCAGTTCCTGCAGGGTGTTCAGGTACTCGCCCTTCAGGTTCTCCGAGCCCTGGAACATGAGGTGCTCGAAGAGGTGGGCGAAGCCAGTGCGGCCCCGGACTTCATTCTTTGACCCCACGTGGTACCACACATTGACTGCCACGATCGGCGCCTTCCGGTCCTCATGGACAACGACAGTCAGGCCATTGTCCAGCTGCCTCAGGGTGTACGGAATGTCGATGGGGGTTGCGGCACTGGCCAGTTCCGGAATGAGGAGGGCAGCGGCAAGCAGGGCGGCAAAATGCGGCTTAAGGGGCATGGCAGGTTCCCAAAGGTGGTGGCGGATTCTAGCTGGCGCGAGGGACCGGGCGAACAGACGGCGTGGAAAATGCCAAAATGTCGCCATGCCCCGCAGAACCCTCTATCCCGGCCTGGAGCCTTTCGACTCCGGCTACCTGGCCGTTTCCGGTCTCCACGAAATCTATTACGAGCAGTGCGGCAATCCCCTGGGCAAACCAGCGGTGTTTCTCCATGGCGGCCCCGGTGGCGGTGGCGACATCACCCCACGCCGGTTCTTCAACCCGGCCCGCTACCGGACCGTGCTGCTGGATCAGCGGGGCTGCGGCCGCAGTCGGCCCCACGCGGAACTGCGGGAAAATTCCACCTGGGACCTGATTGCCGACCTCGAGGCGCTGCGGCTGAAACTCAACATACAACGCTGGCTCGTGTTCGGCGGATCCTGGGGCAGCACCCTGGCTCTCCTGTACGCCGAGACCTATCCCGAGCAGGTGACCGAGCTCGTCCTGCGGGGGATTTTCCTGCTCCGGCCTGCCGAGATCGCCTGGTTCTACCAGCAGGGCGCCAGCGAGCTCTACCCGGATGCCTGGGAGCCCTACTGGCAGTTCATTCCCGCCGCAGAACGCGACGACATGGTGAGTGCTTACTACCGGCGGCTCACGGGCTCCGACCCGCAGGTGGCGCTGGAGGCGGCCAGGCGCTGGTCCACCTGGGAGGGCCGCACGAGCCATCTTCTGGCCTCAGCCTCGACGGTGGAGCGCTTCGGCGCCGACCGCTTTGCCCTCGCCTTTGCCCGGATCGAGGCCCACTACTTCGTCAATCAGGCCTTCATGGCCGAGCCGAACCAGATTCTTCGGGACGTGGGCCGCCTGCGGCAGATTCCCGCGGTCATCGTGCAGGGCCGTTATGATGTGGTCTGCCCGCTTCGGAGCGCCTGGGATTTGCACAGCGCCTGGCCCGAGGCAGAGTTGCGGATCGTGCCCGACGCTGGCCATTCCGCCTTCGAGCCCGGCATCGTCCACGAACTGATCTCCGTAACCGACCAATTCGCCCCCCACTGACCTGACCGATGACTGACCAGAGCCTGCTCATCACCAACGCCCTGATCTGCAACGACGGCCGCGTCACGCCCGGCGACGTGCTGGTGCGCCGCGGGCGCATCGACAAGATCGCCCGGGAGATTCCGGCCGGCCGGGTGGACCGCATCATCGATGCCGGCGGCAAATACCTGCTCCCGGGATTCATCGACGGTCAGGTGCATTTTCGCGAGCCGGGCCTGACCCACAAAGGTGACCTCGCCACGGAATCCGCTGCCGCCGTCGCGGGCGGTATCACCAGCTTCATGGACATGCCGAACACGATTCCGAATGCGACGAGCCGGGCGGTGCTCATGGACAAGTACCGGCTGGCCCGCGGACGGGCGAAAGCCAACTTTTCCTTCTACTTCGGGGCCGCCAACGACAATCTGGACGAAATCCGGGCTCTGCAGCCGGGCGACTGCTGCGGGGTAAAGGTCTTCATGGGTGCCTCCACCGGCAACCTGCTGGTCGATGATCCCCGGAACCTGGAACTGATCTTTGCTGAATGTCCCATCCTCATCGCCACGCATTGCGAGGACACGCCGACCATCCGGGCGAACGAGGAACGGTACCGCCAGCAGTACGGTGACGAGGTGCCGTTTGCGGCGCATCCCCTGATCCGTTCGGCGGAGGCCTGCTACAAGTCGACAGTCCTGGCCACCACGCTGGCCAGGCGCCACAACACCCGCCTCCACGTCCTCCATCTGTCCACCGCCCGGGAGCTGGAGCTCTTCGAGCCCGGGCCGCTGAACGGCAAGCGGGTCACGGCGGAAGTGTGCGTCCACATGCTCCATTTTGACGATCAGGACTACGCGACCAGGGGCGCGCTGCTCAAGTGCAATCCGGCGATCAAGACAGCGGCGGACCGGAAAGCCCTTCTGGCCGGTCTTGTGGATGGCCGGCTCGCCGTAATCGCCACGGATCACGCGCCGCACACGCTGGCTGAAAAGGGCGAGACGTACTTCCAGGCACCGTCCGGGCTCCCGCTGGTTCAGCACGCCCTGTTGATGCTTCTGGAACACGTGCATGACGGCACCCTGCCACTGGAGCTGATCGTGGAGAAGACCAGTCACCGGGTGGCCGACCTCTTCGCCATCAAGGATCGGGGCTACATCCGGGAAGGCTACTTTGCTGACCTGGTGCTTATCGATCACCGGTTACCAACCACCGTGCGTCGCGAGGACGTGCTGTCCAAATGCGGCTGGTCACCCGTCGAGGGGACCACGTTCCGCTCGTCGATCAACACGACAGTCGTCAACGGCGTCGTGGCCTATGAGAACGGCAAGGTCACAGCAGCAGTCGCTGGCCAGCGACTGGATTGCGGCGGGCGCTAGGAGGTCCCGACGCTGGTACGCACATCCCGGAGCAGAACGTCGGCCAGGTGAGGGCCCGCGAAGAGGGCCGCCAGCCGGCCGTCCGGAGCCACCAGCATGATCGCGGTGCTGTGATCCAGCATGTAGTCGCCGTCCAGCGGAATTTTCCGGTAGGGAACCCCCAGCGCGGTGGCGAAGGCCCGCACGGCCTCAGGGTTGCCGGTCAAGCCAGTGAAGCTCGGGTCGAAGCCCGCCAGATAGGCTTTCAGCACCGCGGGCGTGTCACGCTCCGGGTCTACGCTGATCAGCAGGACGGCGGGGACTTTTGCCGCCGGTAGCGTCGTTGCGAGTGCCCGGCGCACGGTACCCAGCAAGGCGAGCGTCGTAGGGCAGGCCTCGGGGCAATGGGTAAAGCCGAAGAAGACGAGCGTCCAGCCCCCCCGGAGACGCTCCGGCCCGGCGGCCTTCCCGTCCTGGTCGACCAGCGCGAAGGCGGGGAGTGTTCGGGGCGGCGACAGCCAGGTGCCGGACTCCAGAACTGGCGTGTTGACCGGCGCCGGTGCAAAGAACAGGCGACCGAAAACGACACCGCCCAGGCCGGCGGCAAGCAGCAACAGCGTCATCCAGAGTCGCCGGGACAAGGTCTCACTCCTTTAGGCCTCCATACTACCTCGCTGTATGCTTCTGTCTCAGAGCACGCTCACCCGCAGAAAGGACCGCATGAAATATCCGAAAATGACAATCCTTCTTGGCTTGCTGCTGGTGTTTGTCGCCTGGGTGGGGATTTCCGGCATGGAGGGGGACAGGCCCAAGGCCGAACTCAACCCGGCGGGGGCCACACCCGGGGTGGGCTCCGTGCTCGTGATCGGCGGTAACCGGGCCACGGGCCTCGAGATCGTGCGGCTGCTGCGCGCCCGGGGCGAGGATGTCGTGGTGCTGGTCCGACCCGGGTCCGATGCCACTGCTGCAGAGGCTCTGGGCGCCCGGATCGTCCGGGGCGATGTCATGAATCCACCGGACCTGTCGCTGGCTTTTGGGGCGGTGCCGGCCGATGGCCAGTTCCGCGCGGTCATCTCAACGCTGGGTGGCACGAGCCTGAAGGGGCCCAGGCCCGATTTCGATGGCAACCGGAATGCCGTGGATGCGGCCCGGTTGGCGGGGGTGAAGCGCTTCCTGCTGGTGACGATGATTGGCGCCGGCGAGTCGCTGCAAGCGGCGCCCGCCCTTTCCCGCTACTTCCTGCGCACCGTGACCCCGGAGAAGACCAAGGCCGAGGATTACCTGAAGACGAGTGGCCTCGAGTACACCATCGTTCGACCCGGCGGACTGCTGAACAAGGCAGCCCAGGGCCGGGCTTACCTGACAGAAGACACCCGTGCCATGAGCTGGATCCGGCGGGCTGACGTGGCTGCCCTGGTGGTGCAGTCTCTGGATGATCCCCGCTCGGTCGGCAAGGTCTACCACGCCTTCGATCCGGACCGGACCCGGTTTTGGTCGATTCCTGGGAATTGAACGCGGTCTGGCGAACTTCGGCAGGAATTGTCGAAATGCCAATTGACATACGTTTGTAGCATCGATAACCATGTCGTTGTACAGTCAGGAGTTCGATCGTGAATGCAGTCACCATTTCCCCAAAATTTCAGGTGGTTATCCCCCGTGCGGTCCGGGAGAAGTTAGGGCTTTCTGCGGGCCAAAAAGTCCAGATGATCGTCCTGGATGGGCGCATTGAACTCATACCAATACGCCCGGCCAGGAAGCTGCGCGGCCTGTTGCGTGGAATAGATGCAACCGTTCAGCGAGACCCTGACCGCCTGTGAACGTTGTCGATTCAAGCGCCTGGCTGGAGTATTTTGCCGACGGCCCCAACGCCGGGTACTTTGCCAAGCCGATAGAGAACACCAAGGACCTCCTGGTACCGTCGCTGAGCTTGTATGAGGTCTACAAGCGAGTGCTCCAGCAACGTGGCGACAGCGATG
>JBBQJK010000001.1:0-18838 GCA_038325835.1 Gammaproteobacteria bacterium | reverse complement strand
GGGCAGCTCATCCAGGAACAGCACTCCCCGATGGGCCAGCGAGATCTCCCCGGGGCGTGGATTGCCCCCGCCACCGACCAGGGCCGCCGCCGACGCCGTGTGGTGCGGGGCGCGGAACGGCCGGCGCCGAAACTCCAGGATACCCCCGACCAGGGATTGGATCGCAGCCGACTCCAGCGCCTCACCGTCACTGAGGTCAGGCAGCAGACCCGGGAGGCGGCGGGCGAGCATGGTCTTGCCGGTGCCCGGCGGTCCGACCAGGAGCAGGTGATGGCCGCCAGCGGCCGCCACTTCGAGGGCACGGCGGGCCGCCGCCTGGCCCTTCACGTCCGCCAAGTCCTCGAGTTCCACCTGGGCACCAGGCGGCGGCAGCTCCGCCGGGGGCGGCGCGGGAAGTTCCCCCGTGCCGTTCAGATAACTCACCACCTCCCGCAATGCGCTGGCCAGCCGGATCCGGTCGCCGCCGAGCAGGGCGGCCTCGACGACGCCCGCCGCCGGGACGATCGCCAAACGTTCCGCCTGCCGCGCCTTGAGGAGTGCGGGGATCAGGCCCGGGACACGACGCAGGACCCCGGAAAACGCCAGCTCCCCCAGAAACTCGACGCCAGCCACGCGCCGGTGGCTCACCTGCCCGGAGGCCACGAGAATTGCGATGGCAATGGCGAGGTCGAAGCCGCTGCCCGACTTGGGCAGGTCCCCGGGCGCGAGGTTAACGGTGATGCGGCCATCGGGAAACGCCAGGCCCGACGATTGAATAGCAGCCCGAACCCGGTCACGGCTTTCCCGGACCGCCGTCTCGATCAGGCCAATGATGGTGAACTGGGGCAGTCCCCCGGCCACGTGGGCTTCGACCGCGACCTCCGGAGCCTTCAGCCCCAGCTGGGCGCGGGTCAGGGTGGTGGCGAGGCGCAAGCCAGCTTTTCTTCGAGGGTTTTCAGGTCCGCCTCGACCCGGGTGAGCTTTTCCCGGGTGCGCTCGAGCACCCGGCGCTGCACGTCAAACTCCTCCCGGCTCACCAGGTGCAGTTTCTCGAAGGTGCTGCTGAGCAGGGCCTCGAAATTCCGTTCCAGGTCAGCCTGCAGCGCCCGGACGCTCCCGGGCACATTGGCCGCCAGCTTGCGGGCCAGGTCTTCAACAAACTTCGCATCCATGGTTTTCTGCTCCTGCTGCTTAGCGACGCTCTCTAACGACTCAACCCGCTCTCGCCGGCGCCCTGTATTAGTGCAAAAACCCGGGGCGGCACCCTGAGGCCGGCGCCCCCGCGGGGCGGGGCCGGCTTAGCTGAGCTTGGCACGCATCATGCTTGGTGCGGATGTGGTCGGCGCGATGATCGTGCCAGTCCCGTCCAGAGCAAACAAGCAAGTTTAGGAGCGCTTTCATGGCGAAACACGCCTTGACGAACTTCAGCCTTGGCCCGCAGGAGTTCGGACCATGAAACTCATCACCGCCATCATCAAGCCCTTCAAGCTCGACGATGTGCGCCAGGCCGTCACCGAAATGGGCGTGCAGGGCATCACCGTCACCGAGGTCAAGGGCTATGGCCGCCAGCGCGGCCACACCGAACTCTATCGGGGCGCAGAGTACGTTGTGGACTTTCTGCCCAAGACCAAGCTGGAACTGGCCGTGACCGACGATATCGTCGAGCAGGTCGTCGAAGCGATCGTCAACACGGCCCGGACGGGCAAGATCGGCGACGGCAAGATCTTCGTCACCCAGCTGGACGAGGTGGTCCGGATCCGGACCGGGGAAACGGGCGGCGAAGCCGTCTAGCCCGCGCCTGCGCCCCACTTCCCGCCAGAAAAAGCTTCGCCGAGGAGATAACACCGTGACGCAACTCAAGAACCTTCTGACCCGGTCCCGCCAGGCGTTGCGCCTGGCGTCACCAGCCCTCCTTTTCGCCAGCCTGCTGACGCCCGGCCTGGTCTTCGGCGCCGATACGCCGGTGCCGGACAAGGGTGACACCGCCTGGCTCCTGACCTCAACGATGCTGGTCATCTTGATGACCATTCCAGGGCTGGCACTGTTCTACGGCGGCATGGTCCGGTCGAAGAACGTGCTGTCGGTCCTGATGCAGGTCTTCATGACCTTCTGCCTGATAGCGCTTCTCTGGGCCATCTACGGCTACAGCATCGCCTTCACCAGCGGCTCGGCGTTCTTCGGGGGCTTCGACCGCCTCTTCATGAGTGGCCTGACCGTCGAGTCGGTCGCCGCCACCTTCTCGAAGGGCGTCTATGTGCCCGAAATGGCCTACTTCGTCTTCCAGCTCACCTTCGCGTGCATTACGCCCTGCCTGATCGTTGGCGCCTTCGCGGAGCGCATCAAGTTCTCGGCGGTGCTGGTGTTCGTGGTGATCTGGTTCACCTTCTCCTACCTGCCCATTGCCCACATGGTGTGGTTCTGGGCGGGGCCGGATGCGTACACCGACGCGGCGGCCGGGGCAGCCGCCCAGGCGACAGCGGGCTTCCTGTTCCAGAAGGGCGCGCTGGACTTCGCCGGTGGCTCGGTGGTGCACATCAATGCCGGCATCGCTGGCCTGGTGGGAGCCTATTTCCTGGGCAAGCGCGTCGGCTTTGGCCGTTCTTCCTTCCAGCCTCACAACCTGCCGATGGTCATGATCGGTACGTCCCTGCTGTGGGTGGGATGGTTCGGCTTCAATGTGGGCTCCAACCTCGAAGCCAACGGCCTCGCGGCCCAGGTGTTTGCGAACACCATCCTCGCCACCGCCGCTGCAGCACTCGCCTGGTCTTTTGCCGAGTGGGCCTTCCGGGGCACGCCGACCATGCTGGGGGCAGCCTCCGGCGCGATCGCCGGTCTCGTGGCCATCACGCCAGCCTGCGGGTGGGTCGGCCCCATGGGCGCCATCATCATCGGCCTCATCGCCGGCCTGGTCTGTCTCTGGGCGGTGACGAAGCTCAAGGCAATGCTGGGCTACGACGACTCGCTGGACGTTTTCGGTGTCCATGGCGTCGGCGGCATCACCGGAGCGCTGCTCACCGCCGTGTTCTGCGACCCCTCACTCGGTGGCACCGGCGTTTACGACTACGTGGCTAATGAGGTGGCGCCCTACTCCATGTCCGCCCAGTTCATCGCGCAGTTGTGGGCGGTGGGCACCACGGTCATCTGGTCGGGGGTGGTCTCCGTGATCGGCTTCGCCCTGGTCAAGGCGACCATCGGCCTGCGGGTCAGCGAGGACCAGGAACGCGAAGGCCTGGATACCGTGTCCCACGGGGAGAGCGCCTACACCTGAGTGACCCCACGGGTGACTCCGGCTGGGACCGCCCGGGCGTTATGCCCGGCCCCGCCGGAGCCACCCACCTTCAAGGCCCCTGATCCCGCCCCATTGCAGGGTTCCAGGACCCAGTCCCCGCCATCCGCCGACCGTGAAACCGATCCAGTCTCCCCGAGGGTCCGGGTGGCATAATCGCCCCACTCTGAGGTGAGGTTGCCGTCATGAAGCGCCTGTCTGCCCCGGCCGGTTTTTTGGTGCTCTGCATTGCTGGCTTCGCCGCGTCCACGTCAGTGGCGCAGGAGGCATCGGTGTACAAGTGGGTGGATGCCCAGGGTGTCCCGCACTTCAGCGATCAGCCCCCGTTGGACAGCAGCGCTGAGGAGCTGGCGATCCGCTTCCGCAAGACGGACAAGGCAGCGGTGCAGGCCCGGGTCCAGGCCGAGTCGGAGCTGGACGCCGCAGCGACGGTCCGGGAAGACCTGACGCAGACCGAGGCGGCTGCTGCCAAGGCAGACCGGCTCAAGGTCCTTGCCGAGCGGGAGGCCATCTGCGCGGCGGCCAACGATCGTATGGCAAAGTACGGCAGTGCACAGCGGCTTTACAAGCCCGGCCCGGACGGTGAGCGCATCTACCTGACTGACGAGGAACTCGATGTCGAGCGTGCCAACGCCAGCCGCGCAGTCGACCAGGCCTGCAGCAAAAAGTAGCGGCGGCCAGACGGGCAAACCTGACCATTTCACGCTTCCGGATCTCTGCTCGCCCCTGGCCGTCTTTGGCGTCGTCCTCGCTTCCCAGCTGCTTGCCCTGCTTCTGACACTTGCCGGCCAGCCGGGCTGGTTTGCGTTCTATTCCCACCTGTCCCAGGCAGCGCTGCTGCTGCTCTGGATCGGCCTGATCGCGGCGGCCATCCTGTGCGGGCTGCGCCAGTGGCTCACCCGCTTCGCGGTGCCGGAAGGCAGCGTGGTGACTTACGGGGTGGTGATGGCCTGCGTCGCGGCAGTCTCCGAGACGGCTTTCTGGCTCGGCCGTTTCCTCGGCGCCGGGCCCGACACCGGGGGCGGCTGGTTCCCGACCGACCACTGGTCCTTTCTGACCCGGAATCTCGCCATCGCCACGCTTGTGATGGCACCGCTGCTGCGCTATTTCTATGTGTCCCAGCAGTGGCAACGGAATGTGCGCCGCGAAGCCGAGTCCCGGCTGAATGCGCTGCAGGCCCGGATCCGCCCTCACTTTCTCTTCAACAGCATGAATACCATTGCATCCCTCACCCGCTCGAATCCGGTGGCTGCGGAACAGGCCGTGGAGGATCTGGCCGATCTGTTCCGCGCCTCGTTGCGGGACGGGCGTCAGCTCATCCCGTTACATGAGGAGCTGGAGATCGCCCGGGTCTATGAGCGCATGGAACAGCACCGCCTGGGGCCGCGTCTGCGGGTGGACTGGCAACTGGGCACCTTGCCGGCCACGGCGGAGATTCCCGGACTCACGATTCAGCCCCTGCTGGAGAACGCCATCTACCATGGCATCGAACCGTCGCCCCAACCCGGAGTGATCTCGGTTTCCGGCGCAGCCGATGGCAAGCTGATCCGCATTGCCGTCACGAACCCTTTGCCGCCGGCGGGTCTGGCGTCCCGTCCGGGCCACGGGCTGGCGCTGGACAACATTCGCGAGCGCCTGGAGCTTGCCTTCGGCCAGGATGGAACACTGGTAGTAGTGGCAGGGCCGGACCGCTACACCGTCACTGTCACCTTTCCGGCCAGCGGGGTCCGCAGCTACGCATGAGTGTCGAGCCCGCCAGCGTCCTGATCGTCGACGACGAGCCCCCGGCCCGCAGCCGCCTGCGCCAGCTGGTGGGCGACCTGGAGGGCTTTCGTGTGGTCGGCGAAGCCAGCCACGGGGAGGAAGCTCTCCAGCTCTGCAACACGCTGCAGCCCGATGTGGTCCTGCTCGACATCCGCATGCCGGGCGTCGACGGCCTGCAGGTCGCGAGCCAGCTGGCCGGCTGGGAACGCCGGCCCGCCGTCGTGTTCACCACGGCCTATGACGAGTACGCCATCCAGGCCTTTGAAGCCCAGGCGGTGGGGTATCTGCTGAAGCCGGTCCGCCGGGAGCGCCTCCAGCAGACGCTGGAGCATGCCGCCCGGGTGGGCCGCGCCCAGCTGCTCCGGATTCCTGGTGCCGCCTCCCGCACCCACCTTTGCGTGCAGCGCCCCCGTGGCCTGCAAATGATCCCGGTGGACGACGTCCTCTGTTTTCAGGCCGACCAGAAGTACGTCACGGCGTACTACGCCGGGGGCGAGGCCCTGCTCGACGAGCCCCTCAAGGATCTGGAAGATGAGTTCGGCGAGCGTTTCCTGCGGATTCACCGGAATGCGCTGGTCGCGGTGGCCTGGCTCGACAGCCTGGACCGGGACGACAGCGGTGCCTGGCTGGTCCGGCTCAAAGCTGATTTTTCCCCGCTGCAGGTCAGCCGACGACATGTCGGCGATGTGAAGCGCCGCTTGCGGGCCGGGGGCTAGCGACGTGTAGGAGCGCCTTCAGGCGCGACACGGAAAGAGATAACGCGTGTAAAGGCGCTCCTACACGGTCGTTTCGCTGGCAAAATAGCGGCATGACGAGCTCCCGACTGCCCACCACCGCCGCGCTGGTCGCCCTTGGCGTTTCTGTCGCCGTCGCCGGCTACGTGTGGGTGGAGCAGCGCTCCGGGATCGGCCAGCGGGTCTCGGAGCTCCGGGAGAATGCCGGTGCCACCAGCTCTGAGCTCGCCGCACTCCGGGCCCGGCTCGATGAGGTCTCCAACGGCCGGCGCCTGCTGGACGATGATATGGACCGGCTGCGGGAGCGCGTGACCCGGGAGACGGAGTCACTCGGTGAACTTCCCGCCCGCGTCGGCCAGCTTGAGGAGAACATCGACCGGTTCGTCGGGGCCGGCGACAAGGTGCGCGCTGCCTGGCTCCTGGCCGAGTCCGAACACTACATGCGGATTGCAAATGCCCAGCTCGGTCTGGCCGGCGATGTCGCCGTCGCGCAGACGGCGCTGGGTCTGGCCGACGATGCCCTAGGCGAGCTGAACGACCCGCGCCTGACGCCGGTGCGCCGGCTGCTTGCCGAAGAACTTAATGGCCTCAAGGCCGTGCCCCGCCCCGACACCGAAGGCATCGTGCTGAGCCTCGGCAGTTTGTCGGACAGCCTGGACACGCTGCCCCTGAAGATCTCGGCGTCCGAGGCGTTCCGCGCCCAGCCCGAGAAGCCCGCAGCGCCGCTCACTGGCTTTGACCGCGCCCTGGCCGCCACTCGTGCGGCCCTCGCAAGCCTCGTTAGTGTGCGCCGCGTTGATGATCCGGTTGCACCCTTGCTCTCGGAGGCCGAAGAGACCGTCCTGATTCGCAGTCTTGACCTGGAACTGCAACTCGCCCAACTCGCGATCATGCGGGGCGACGCGGGCATGTACCGCCGCTCCGTCGAGGCAGCCGGCAACCGGTTGCGGGAACACTTCGACCTGACCTCTGCCGAGGTACAGGCCGCTCTCGAATCGTTGACCGACCTTTCTGCGGCGCGCCTCCCGGAGGAACTGCCGGATATCTCCGGCTCACTGGACGCTCTGCTCCGTCTCAGCACCCCCGCCCAGCCCTCTGCCGTGGCCAAGCAGGGCGCGCGATGAAGGTTGGACTGGTGATTGTCCTGGCGCTGATCGTCGGCACCCTGGCCACGCACCTCGTGCTGCCAGACAACGGCTATGTCCTGATTAATTTCCGGGGCTACATCATCGAGACCTCGGTCCCGATCCTCGCGCTGATGCTCCTGCTGGGATACCTGGCAATCCGCTTGCTGGTCCAGGTGTGGCGAGCCCCGCGCCGCCTGGGTGAAGCCTGGGCGACGGCCCGCATTAATTACGCCGGGCGTCAGGCCACCCAGGGGTACATCGCTCTGGCCGAGGGCCGTCTGGCGCGGGGCGAGCGGCTCCTGACGAGGGGTGCTCGGTTGTCGGAAACACCGCTGCTGAACTACCTGGCGGCCGCGCGCGCGGCGCAGATGCAGGGCGACAGGGACCGGCGCGATGGCTGGCTGCGCATGGCCTGTGAGAAGGAGCCCGCCGCCCAGGACGCGGTCTTGCTGACCCAGGCGGAGCTGCAGCTTGAGGATGGCCAGTACGCGGAAGCGCTGGCCAGCCTGAACCGGGTCCGGGAGCGCCACCCTACCCATGCCCAGGCGCTGAGACTCCTCGGTGAACTCCACTATCGCCGGCGGGAGTGGCAGCCACTGGCTGAACTCCTGCCGCTCCTGCGCCGGCGCGGCAACGTGCCAGCTGAAATGCTGGACGAGTGGAGTGTGGATGCCTACGGCAACATCCTGACCAGCGTGCGCCTGGACCGGGTGGCGCTCGACCGGGTGTGGGAGGACATTCCCCGGCACCTGCGTCGCGAGCCCCGCCTGACCCTGACCCGGGCGAAGGCGCTGGTCAGCTGCGGCGCCACGGAAGATGCCGAAGTGGAAATCCGCCGCACGCTCAAGGAAGACTGGAGTGAGGCGCTCATCGACCTCTACGGCGAGCTCGCGGCCGCCGATCCCTCGGCCCATCTCAAGCGCATCGAAGCCTGGTTGAAGGAGCGGCCGGAGGATCCCGCGCTGCTGCTGGCGGCCGGTCGGGCCAGTGTGCGCCATCAGCTCTGGGGCAAGGCCAGAAGCTACCTTGAGGCCAGTCTCGCTATTCGCCCGGTACCGGAGGCCTACCGGGCGCTGGGTCAGCTCATGGCCCGGGTCGGAGAAACCCAGTCCGCGTCCGTGGCCTATGAGCGAGGCCTGGCGATGACAGGATCAGCCAACCCGATTGCGCCCGGGTAGGAGCGCTTGGTAGGAGCGCCTTGAGGCGCGATCAACAAGTATCGCGCCTAAAGGCGCTCCTACCAAGCACTCCTACCAAGCGCTCCTACTGGGGCTGGCTTCGCTTGCTGTTCAGCCAACTGACCAGGGGCTTCCACTGCTCCCAGTCGGGCCATGCCAGGTACTCGGGCAGTTCGTGAATGCCGAGGCCCCGGGTGTAGGCGCGAACGTAGTTCTGCGCTTCCCGGAGCTTGGTGACGTAGGGCATACGGAGCTTGCTCAGGTAGTCGTCCAGTTCCTGGGAGATCAGCGTGGACTCCCTCACGCGGTTGCCGACCACCGCCAGTTTCACTTCCTTACGCTCGACCTTGCCCACCTCCCGCAGCTCGTCGATGAACTTGCTGGACGCGGTGATATCGATAGTGGATGGCAGGACGGGCACGACAACGGTTTCCACGCGGCGAACCAGGTCCTGGAGATCGCGGCCGTGGCAACCAGCCGGTGCATCGATGATCACGACATCAGTATTGCGGGGCACGGCACGCATACCCTGGTCGAAACCGGCCACGCCGGTGATTTTCGGTCGGGTCTCAGGCCGGCGCTCCAGCCAGTCGAGGCTCGAACCCTGACGGTCGCAGTCGACGAGAGTGACCTTTTCATCGCGACCGGCGTAGTAGGCAGCAAGGCTGGTGGCGATAGTGGTCTTGCCACTGCCGCCCTTGGAATTCAGAACCATGATGTGACGCATGAATCGGCTACCCTTGTTTTTCTTGGGTTTGTTGTCCGCCGCTGCGCGACGGACGCGTAACATTAGCGGCCGATTTAACAAAAGTCCACGCCGACCTGCGCCCGCTATACTTCTCTCTCGCGTTCAGTCCGGATCCCCGTTGAGCCACTCCCGAACCATGCAAGTTCCGTTCACCAAGATGCATGGTCTGGGCAATGATTTTCTGCTGATCCGCGGGGACGGCGTTCCCCTGCCCTCACCCGAACGCATGCGTCGCCTCGCGGATCGTCGTCGCGGCATCGGCTTCGATCAGATGCTGTGGCTTGAGGCTCCGAAACGTGGCGGTGACGACGTCCACTACCGCATATTCAATGCCGATGGCAGCGAGGCCGAACAGTGTGGCAACGGTGCGCGATGTATTGCACGGCTGGTGGCCCGGCCCGGCCAGCAGGCGCTGCAACTGGGCCACGGGAGTGGTTCGTCGCCAGCCCGACTCGAGGCTGACGGCATGGTCAGCGTCGGGATGGCGGTCCCTGAGTTCCGTCCGCCGCTGGTGCCATTCACGGCGCAGGAGCAGGCGTTGCGCTATACGCTTGGAGCGGACCGGGAAGCCGTCGAAGTTGGCGTCGTGTCCCTGGGCAACCCACACGCCGTTCTGCAGGTCGCTGACGTGGCCTCTGCACCGGTAGAACGCCTCGGCCCGCTGCTCGAGCGCCATGAGCGTTTTCCGAACCGTGCTAACATCGGTTTTATGCAGGTCCTCGCGCCGAACCGCATTTCTCTGCGGGTTTTCGAGCGCGGCGTTGGGGAAACGGCGGCTTGCGGAACGGGCGCCTGTGCGGCAGCTGTCATCGGCCGCATCTGGAACCTGCTGGAGCCTGCGGTAACCGTCGACCTGCCCGGGGGTTCCTTGCAGATCCGGTGGCAAGGGCCTGGTCACCCGGTGTGGATGACCGGTGAAGCAGTCACGGTGTTCGAGGGAACGGTTCAGATATGAGCACGCTGAAGCAGCTGCACGTTGCGCACAATGAACTCACCGAAGAAGGCATTGCCGAGTACCTTCAGGCCAATCCCGAATTTTTCGAGCGTCACGCCGGTTTGCTGAACAGCCTGCGGCTGCCCCACGACGCCGGGGCTCCATCGGTTTCGCTGGTCGAGCGGCAGGTACTCGTCCTGCGCCAGAAGAACCTGAAGTTGGAGCGCAAGCTCAATGAGCTGCTGGACGTGGCCCGCAGCAACGATGCGCTGGCCACGCGTATTCACGCCCTGGCCATGCTCATGCTGGCGACCCCCGACCAGGTCAGTGCTGTCCGGGTGCTGGAAGAGCAGTTACGGCTGTCGTTCAACGCCGACCAGTCGGTTCTGGTGGTATTCGATGATCCCGCGGGCAGCGTGGCTGCCAGCGGGGCCAGCCGCTTCCTGCGGGTGGTGGAGCGGGACGACCCTGCCGTCGCGCCGTTTCGGACCTTCCTGCAGTCCAACGCTCCCCGGTGCGGCCAGGTGCGTGACGCCCAGCGGGACTACCTGTTCGGCCTCGGCAACGTGGAAATCGGATCCGTCGCGCTGGTGCCTCTGGGCGAAAAGTCCGAGGTGGGTTTTCTCGCCATCGGCAGCCGGGATTCAGACCATTTCCACCCGGGCATGAGCATCGATTTTCTGGCTCGCCTTGGCGAGCTGGTCAGCTGTGCCCTGCGGACCCGGGCCACCGCCTGAACCCCTCCCGGGCCTGACCGGAATCTCCACCAGCATGCGAGGCCTCCGCGAATGGATGCGCGGCACTGGCAGACCGCCGAACACTTTCTCGAGCACCTGACGCTCGAGCGCCGGCTGGCGGAAAACACGGCCAAGAGCTACCGTCGCGACCTGGTTTGTCTCGCCGAGTTCTGTGATCGGCAGTCCATCGTGGCCTTCACCGACCTGCGCTCCCATCACCTGAGACGCTTTGCGGCCGTCAGCCACGCGGGAGGCCTCTCGCCCCGGAGCATCCAGCGGCGCCTGTCGGGGGCCCGCAGTTTCATGAACTACCTGATCCGCGAAGGGCACGTGAAGAACAACCCGGTGGCGGACGTATCCGCGCCCCAGGTGCCGCGCAACCTCCCGAACACGCTGGATGTGGACCAGATGGCCCGGTTGCTGAAGATCGAGGGCGAAGAGCCCGAGACCATCCGGGACCGGGCCATGCTGGAGCTCTTCTATTCCTCGGGGCTGCGGCTTGCGGAACTCGTGGGTCTGGATCTTGGCGCCGTAGATCTCGCGGATGGCACCGTCCGGGTCACCGGCAAGGGCAACAAGACCCGCATCGTGCCTGTGGGGCGCCAGGCGCGGGAGCAGATCCGGGAATGGCTGCTGATTCGCGTACAACTTGCGGGCAGCGCGGAGCGGGCGCTGTTTGTCAGTACGCGGGGCAGGCGCATCAGTCCGCGCTCGGTGCAGATGCGCGTGCGCTACTGGGCGCTGCGGGCCGGCGTCTCCCAGCGGGTCTACCCCCACCTGTTCCGCCACAGCTTTGCGACCCATGTGCTGGAGTCGAGCAGCGACCTCCGGGGCGTCCAGGAGATGCTCGGTCACGCCGACATCAGCACCACGCAGATCTACACCCACCTGAACTTCCAGCATCTGGCCCAGGTGTACGACAAGGCGCATCCCCGGGCACGCCTGAAAAAGGCGAGGTGACCACCGTAGGAGCGCCTTAAGGCGCGACACATCCAAGGACGATTCACGCCTAAAGGCGCTCCTTACCCGTCAACCGGATCCGGGGAGGCGCGTTATAGTCAGGCTCAACACTACGGAGCGAAGCCCGTTTATGCCCATGAAAAAAATTCTCTTTAGCGTCGTCGCGATCGCCGTTTTTCTGGGCAGCCCGCTAGCGGCCCTGGCTGATGATGGCCCGCCGCCGCCTCGGCCCGGCCAGGAGTTCTGCAAGGACAATCCGGGCAAGTGCGAGGAAGCGCGGGCCAAGCGCGCGGAACGCCGCGAGTTCTGCAACGCCAACCCGGAGAAGTGCAAAGAACAACGGGAACAGCTGCAGGCCAAGCGGGCCGAGTTGCAGGCCAAGTGCCAGGCAGACCGCGCCAAGTGCACTGAAATGAAGGACCAGGCCCGCAAGAAGTTCCAGGCCAAGACGGGGGCTCCGCCCCCGCCGCCACCCCCGGCGAAATAGCCGGACAAGCGGCCAGCCAAAGGGAAAAGGGGACATGCCTCATTTCCCGTGTCCTCGCCGGGAATTGAGGCATGTCCCCTTTTCATTTTGCAGGTCGCCCCCAGATAGACTGTCGGCTTAAGAACTCTCAGAAACGGGCCTCCATGCAGCAATTCGACGGCACCACTATCGTTTCCGTTCGACGGAACGGCTCGGTCGCCGTCGGCGGGGACGGGCAGGTGACACTCGGCAGTACCATCATGAAAGGCAACGCCCGGAAGGTTCGGCGGCTGGCCGAAGGCCGGGTTCTGGCAGGGTTTGCCGGCGGGACGGCCGATGCCTTTACGCTCTTCGAGCTCTTCGAGGGGAAACTGGAGCAGTACGGGAATCTGAGCCGCGCCGCCATCGAGCTGGCTAAAGAGTGGCGGACGGACCGTCGGCTGCGACGTCTCGAGGCGCTGCTCTGCGTGGCCGATCGGGAGCGTTCCCTGATCGTCTCCGGCAACGGCGACGTTATCGAGCCCGAAGACGACCTGATGGCCATCGGCTCCGGCGGGCCCTTCGCCCAGGCCGCTGCCCGGGCGCTCCTTGAAAACTCCGAGCTCAGTGCCGAGCAGATCGTCCGGAAGAGCCTGGAGATCGCGGGGAAGATCTGCATTTACACGAATCAGCACATCACCGTCGAAGTGCTGGAATCCAAATAACTAAACAAACCCAATAACTAAGGTCCGGTACCTTTTTGCCATGTCGCAGATGACACCCCGCGAGATCGTCCAGGAACTGGACAAGTACATCATCGGTCAGGATCCGGCCAAGCGCGCAGTGGCCATTGCCCTGCGCAATCGCTGGCGCCGGATGCAGGTGGACGAACCGCTGCAGGGCGAGATCACACCGAAGAACATCCTGATGATCGGCCCCACGGGAGTGGGCAAGACCGAGATTGCCCGCCGCCTCGCCCGCCTCGCCCAAGCGCCTTTCATCAAGGTCGAGGCGACCAAGTTCACCGAGGTGGGCTATGTGGGCCGGGAGGTGGACAGCATCATCCGCGACCTGATGGACGTCGCCGTCAAGCTCACCCGGGAGCGGGAGGTCCAGAAGGTCCGGCACCGGGCCGCAGACGCTGCGGAGGACAAGGTGCTCGATGCCCTGCTCCCGCCACCGGCCGCTGGCTTCACCTCAGCCGTAGAGTCCCGGGATTCCGACACGCGGCAGAAATTCCGCAAGATGCTCCGGGAGGGCAAGCTGGACGACAAGGAGATCGAGGTCGAGGTCGCCGCTGCGCCCGCCGGTGTGGAAATCATGGCCCCGCCGGGCATGGAGGAGATGTCAAGCCAGTTGCAGGGCTTGTTCCAGAGCATGGGCGCCGGCCGACGGAAGTCCCGGAAGCTGAAGGTCAAGGAGGCCTTTCGGCTGCTCACGGACGAGGAAGCGGGCCGCCTGATCAATGATGAGGACCTGAAAGCCGCCGCGCTCCAGAACGTGGAACAGAACGGCATTGTCTTTATCGACGAACTGGACAAAGTTGCGCGGCGGGGCGAAACCCAGGGCGCCGACGTGTCCCGGGAAGGCGTGCAGCGGGACCTGCTGCCGCTGGTCGAAGGCTGCACCGTCAATACCAAGTACGGCATGGTCAAGACCGACCATATCCTGTTCATCGCCTCGGGCGCGTTTCACGCCTCGAAGCCCTCGGACCTGATCCCTGAGCTGCAGGGCCGCTTCCCGATCCGCGTGGAACTATCCGCCCTGTCTACGGAGGATTTTGTGCGCATCCTGACCGAGCCGGATGCGTCGCTGACCCGCCAGTACTCGGCCCTGCTGGCGACGGAGGGTGTGACAGTCGAGTTCGCAGCCTCCGGTGTCCGGCGGCTGGCGGAGATCGCCTTTCACGTGAACAGCGAACAGGAAAACATCGGCGCCCGCCGTCTGCACACCGTGATGGAGCGCCTGCTGGAGACCATCTCCTTCGAGGCCGCCGACAAGAGCGGCGAACGGGTGATGGTGGATGCCGCCTATGTGGAAGCCAACCTGGGCGCCCTGGTCAAGGATCAGGATCTCAGCCGTTACATCCTTTAACCAGGCGGATTTCTCTACCAGCGCAGGCCGTCTATCCGCATATCCCGATGCGCCAGCGCCCACTGGGCGTGCTCGGCGAGGCACGCGTGGCCCAAGGAGCGGAGGATCTGGAGTTCCTGCGCCGGTAACGGCGAGGAGCGCAACGCGCGCGCCGTAAAGCTGAACAACGAGCCCATGTAACGGTATTGACGAATCAGGGCCCGATCCGCCTTTTCGTGCAGGTAGATCTCAAAAATGGCGCCATAGACCGTGACCATCGCGAGGGCAAAAACCAATGAGTCGCGCTGGCCATGGCTGAGTGGTGACGCGCCAAGAATTGCAAATCCGGTATCGATCGCCAGGGCGATCCCAAGCGCCAGCCCGCTGAACAGCAGGATTCTCGACAGCCGCTCAGAGAGCTTCTGCCGCCGTTCAAGGATCCGGGTGGTGCGCTGGTAATAAAGCGACTGGCCAGAGCCATTTACAGGGTCTGGATCGCCGATCCAGGCCACGTAAGCATGCTCGAAACCGTGTGGCCAGGAGGTGCGCGGCGCCAAGGCGCAGCGCAGACTGACGGCCCGCAGCGCCGCGCGGATCCACTCAAGCTCCACATCCTGTTTCTGCAGAAAGCTCTCGTGGGCAAACTCGCCATCAAACTGAGCCCGGACGCCCGCAATCTCCCAGTAGAAGTCCACGCGGAGGCCCTCGGCCAGGGCGCGGTAATCAAGAAAGCGCCGCTGCCACCCGCGGCGGTGGGCCCAGAGGGCAAGGCCCCAACCGGAGGCAAAGACCAGCAGCACGAGCGCGATGTTGGCCAGGTCGAGCAGGCCGTCCCGCGACTTGTGGAGCCCCAGGAGCAGGAGGGCCAGCGTCGCCCAGAGGGTGTACCGGGTGCGCAGGGCGCGGGTGAAGCAGCGGCGGAAATGCCCGCCCAGCCAGTCCGACGCCATGAACAGGCGATCCACATACTGCAGCGCCTCGGGAACGGAGTAGGGACTGGCTGGCGCCAGCCGCTGGCCGCTGGCCGCGATCTCGTCCCGGTACTCCGCTACATCCCTGTTGAAGCCCGCCGTGCCCTCGAGCAGCGTCTGGAGTTCGGGAGGCAGGCCCTGTGCGATGCTGCCGTACTGCCGGTCGCCGCTCAGGAACCCGACCACTTCCGGGCCCGCGCTGGCGGGAGCGGCAGCGGCTGCAGACCCACGCGCGCACCGGATATCGTAGATCCAGTCGTTGTCCCCCGCCGACAGGACCAGGCCGGCCGGCGGGCTGCCATCGCTACCCGACGACCAGCCGCGCCGCCGGGACTCGACCACCCGCGCCGTCCCGGCAGGATGGTCGGTCTGCAGGCCATCCCAGATGGCGATCAGCAACGAACTGCACCGGGCAACCAACGCGCCCGCCAGCTGGAACTGCCGGTCACGAGCAGCGCCCGGAAGGGCAAGCAGGTCTCTGTCGACCGCTGGCGGCACGGGAATCTCCAGCACTTCTGCCCGCTGGGTCACCCGATCGAACACCGCACGGGACAGGTCGGAATCCAGGTCCGCGCGGCACTCGGCGACGCCATAGGGCAGAACAGCGATGACCTTCAGGCCAAGGTCGCTGGCAACGTCGGCCACCAGGAGATCCGCGCCGTCAGCGAGCGGCGAGAGAATCTGGATCGCGACATGCGGCTGGGCGTCACGCAGCGTGCGCAGGAGCAAGTCAACAGCCGCACGAATGGCCGGCAGCTCCGCAGACAGCAAGTCCCGGTGGCCAGCAACCCCCACCAGAAATGGAATGCTGAAGTGCTCTGCCGTTGCGCCTGCAGTCGAATCCATCACTGCGTATCCTCCCCGGACATCGCTACCTGGCAAGAGCCTGCAGCTGGGCAAGCTTGTCTGCATTGCCCGTTCTTGTGAAGAGCGCCCGGGAGCGTTCCACCGCTTCGTGCCCATGCAGGGCTTTGGCCGGCCACCGGGCCAGGACTACCGGCAAGCTCGTTTCAATCAGCACTTGCGCCTCGGGATAGCGCTTCAGGCGAGTGAGGCAGCCGGCTTGCACGTTGTCGCCGTAGGCGGTTCGCCAGGCGTCGTCGGGATATGCCTCAGTGAGCAGCGGGCGCGCTCGATCGAGACTCGCCAGGCCCGCGTCGAAGCGTCCGGTACGGCACTGGAGATCCGCAAGGTAGGTCAGGATCATGCCCTCCAGGCCCGTCTGCCGGTTGGCGACGGCCACACCAAGGCTCCTCTCCAGCAGTGGCTGTGCCCGGGCATCGTCGCCAAGACCCACGAATGCGAGTCCCTGGTTACTGAGCGGAAAGGCCAGATCGGGATGGGTTCGCTCGTGGGCTTCGTCCAGGATGGCCACCGCTTCATCGAGAAGCGTACGGGCCTCGGCAAAGCGCCGGCCCTCCAGACGCAGACGGCCGAGGTTGTTGAGGCCGATGCCGACGTCCGGGTGCCGGGGGCCCAGCACACGACGATCCACGTCGATGGAGCGCCGCATGTAGGTTTCTGCCCGTGCGCTGTCCCTCATCAGATACGCGGTTGCCCCCATGTTGCCGAGAATCTGGGACACGTTGGGATGGGTCTCCCCGGAAACCCGGGTGCGTTCCGTGAGGGCCTTCTGGTACCAGTCGAGCGCAACGGCCGTCTCGCCGGCGTAGGCTTTCAGCATCGCGATGCCCTCCAGGGCCCGCGCGCGAACATCGGCTGGCGCGCCAGGCATCCTCCCCACGGCCAGCGCCTCGTCGAAATAGCGCTGCGCGTCGGCAAAGCGCTCCTCATTGGACGCCGTGTCACCGCGACCTATAAGGATGCGGACCCGCGTCTCGAGATCGGGTTCGGGTTCTGTGGCCAGGAGGCGCTGCGCTTCTGCATAAAGAGCGTCCGCTTCCGGGTACTTCCCGAGGGCAGCCTGGACGTCGGCAAGCGCCACAGACTGCCGGGCCCGCGCCCGGGCGTCCTGGCCGGGAACCAGCCGGACACTCGCCAGCAGGCCTTCTGACCGGCGATAGAGACCGAGTCCGTAATAGACCTGGCCGAGCGTCGTGGAGAGTTCAGCCCGGACCAGTGGTTCTGCCCGCAACCCCGCATCGATCTGGCGGACACCGCGATCGAGAATTTCCCGGGCGGTGACGGTATTGCCCCGGGCTTCGCTCGGGTCGGAGACCTGGAAGAGCGAGATCATGAAGTCTGCCGTCCGCTCCGCCGTGAGTGACTTCTGCACGGCCAGCTTGCGCTGCGCTACTGCCTCATTGCGGGCGATCCAGGCCGTCACGGCCAGTCCGGCAAAAATGACGCAGCCCGCCATCGCGGCGGCGGCAATGGCGACCAGACGGCGCTGACGGCGTGCCTCGTCGCGCTGGCGCAGTTCATCGAGACTGACGCCGAGCAGTCCGGCGACGATCTTCAGCACCGCATCCCGCCGGGAATCACCACCCTCACGCACGTCAGCGGCAAGAGGCTCCGCCGCTCGCCGCTCCGTCACCTCGCCATCGATGACTTCAAAGCGCAGGGCGGCAGGGAAACACTCGCTGTCGGGCGCCTCCGGGCGATCAGTGGCGCCGGGATCGCCGCCCACGATGAGACATAAGATCCGGCCGCCCCGGCCGAGGGCCTTGAAGCTTCTGATTTCCTCATTAACCCAGCGGGACCGCACGGCATCCGGGGAACAGACCACGATCAGGGCCGCGGAGTCTTCCAGAGCCTGGCGGACCGCTTCCGCGAGGTCCGCGGAGGACGGAAGTTCCTCGCGATCCAGGAAGACCGGCGCGAGTCTTTTGGCCGCAACTTCCGTTGTGGCGCCCCGTTCACGCAGGCTGGCCGGTAGCTGGTAGTTTTCTATGGAACGGTGTAGCCAGCGGGCCCAGGCACGGTCCCGATGGTTGTAGCTGATGAACGCGACGTAACGCATCGCCCCAGTGGACTCCGGCACCCTTGTGCGGTCGGTGTGAGCGAGTAGCATAGCCGGCAACAAGAACAATGACTCACCCGGACGGTCGCCATGCACATGAACCAGTCGCCGAGCCTTAAGCGCGTGTTGCTCCCCGCCTTTCTGCCTGCCGGCCTCGCTGCAGGTTTGGCTGCAGGCTTGGCTGCTCTCCTGCTCTCCGGCGCCGCAGACGCCAGACCGCGGATCCTCATCGACTTCAACGGGAATACCGGTGGGGTGTCAACCACGGGTGACTCCTGGGTAACCACCTCGGATGCCACGGTCTGTGGCCTGAACTCAACGGCCGCGGCGTCCTGCGGGATTACGTTCATCAGCAAGAGCAGCGTGGCGACCAGGCTTGGCTTTGCGGTGAACATCGGCGGAGTCTCCTACGACTCACTGTTTATCAACTCCGACGGCTTCATCACCTTTGGTTCTGCCAAGACCGGCAACTTCGTCGCCGCCGCGACCATTACCGATGTGCAGCAGGTCATCACCGCGAACGGCACCGTCACACGACCGTTCATCGCGCCGCTGTATCGACAGATGAGCATTCCCGACGTCTCCATCACCACATTCGCGCCCTTCGGCGGCGGCGCGAGCTACTTCCGCGCGACGGGAGATCCTCTGGCGCCGTTCAATGTCACAGAGCGGGTACCGGCGTTCGCCGTCACCTGGATCGACAGTGACTTCAACCTCAATCCCCAGGTCCTGACCCAACTGGTGCTCTACTCGGCAGGGGCAAACGGCGACTTCTACCTGCGCCTGCGCTACGGGCAGAGCGACAATGATCAGTACACCGGCCTGGCTGGCGGCTCCCTGGTCACGGGCCTGGCGACCGACGCGTTCCAGCTGGCCAGCACCCTGGGCGGCCCAACGGCCAATCTCAACGACTACCTCTTTGTGTTCCGCAACGGTGCTCTCGTGCCGTCCGTCGACTCGGACGCCGACGGGCTGCTCA